>PGXY01000002.1:188391-488391 GCA_002839375.1 Spirochaetae bacterium HGW-Spirochaetae-1
CTCGATGACCGGTGGCGTATCGAAGCGACCGGGGAGGCCATAACAGAAAATTTATGCCAGAGAGCCCTCTCCACGGAGGCGTTAGCTCTCCCCACTATCAATTTACTTCTAAAGTCTTTCTAATACCAGTATACTATATAACGGATGGCGAGAGCAGACGCGGAGCCGGGGTGAGGTCGAAGCACCAAAAATGTACATTAAAAAAATCCGGACGGACCACATGAAAAAAATCATATTCTTTCTCATCACCATCCTCGCCATCACGGGCTGCTCAAAAACCTCATCATTCGTCTATGAAATTAAATCCTCATCACCCACGGTAAAGTCCACCAGCCCGCGTTTCAGCTTCGACAAGAGTCACCTTATCGACGGCGATACAAAGACCTCGTGGCAGATCAGGACCGCTAAAGGCGGAGTAGGCGAGTGGCTGGAACTGAAGTTACGGGAACCCATGGATATCTCTGAGATAGTCATATCCAACGGTTTTCAGCTCATGGACCCGGAATATGGCGATCTGTACTTTCTCAACAGCCGTCTGCGAAAAGTGTATATCTGCGGTGATGATATCAAATGTGCCGATTTCAACCTCATCGACACAAAAGATAAGGTCCGTCTCAAGGTGAACTTCAGCAAGGTCATGAATATAAAGATCTACATCAAGGATGTCTATTCGGGATCACGCTGGCCCCAGGATCTGGCCGTGGGCGAAATCAGGCTGGTGAAGAAAATATCTATGGCGGAAATACTTATTGTTGTGCTTGCCATTGCCGGTATAATGGGATTCTTGATAATCTTCATCAAGTCATCCGTTAGGAATGTCTTTTTTGAAAAACTCAACAGTCTTGTGTCCTCGAAGCATAAAGATGTAGCTTCAAAAGTTGAAATTATGGAATATGATTCAACAACGACATTCAACCAGGAGGCCTACGATAAAGGAAAGGCTTTTGAAGAGCATATTGCCAGAATGTTCGGTTCGCAGAAAGATGATTGTACCATAGTGCATTGGACCAATGACATTCATACAAAGAAGAAAGATATTTATGTCGAAAGCGATCAGAATCCCGATTTTATTATTCGGCATAATCCAACAGGGAAGGAGTTTGCCGTTGAGTGCAAGTTCCGGTCTCATTTGTGGAAACGGAAGGGGACCAATCAAAAGGTTCTCAAATGGGCAAGTCATGAACAAATACTGCATTACGATACCTTTTCAAAGCAGCGGAATATGCCTGTGTTTATCGTTATCGGTCTGGGAGGAAAGCCAGATCAGCCGATGTTCAAATTTTGTATTCCTCTTGAAAAAGCTCGGTATGTAGACCTCTTTATCTCTCTATTTTACCGGTATCCTCTGGGAGATAAATTCATCTGGGGAAATGGGATGTTGTCGTAGATAATCGGATAATGTGAGCAAATGCCAACCCCCGACACCTACATCCGCCTCACCGCCTTCAAATGGCTCCATGAACAGGTTGCCCTCCAGGGCGATGTGTTGCCCCGTGATCTTCTCACCGAAGGCTTTTACCATAATGGCGAACGAATCACCTTCCTCGGCCCCCAGGGAATCTGGAAGCCGAAAATATTCGATGTACCATTGTCAATTACTACAGTCATAACCGGCCCATACCGTGACAGCTTTTCTGATGATGGATATCTATTGTACAAATATCGCGGCACCGATCCCCATCATCGCGACAATGTGGGTCTCCGGAAAGCCGCGCAAAACCAGGTTCCCCTCATATATTTTAACAATGTCATAAAGGGCCGGTACCATGCAATCTTTCCCGTATACATCGTTGACGACGATATGAAAAACCTCACCTTCAAAGTGGCAGCCGACGATGAAAAGTTCATGCATATCGAAAACGGCTTTGATTATGTAAAACTTCAGGACAACATCGTGGAACAGACCCGTCGATCCTATATCACCACGGAAGTAAAGCAGCGCCTGCATCAGCGTTCTTTCAGGGAACGGGTGCTGAATGCCTACCGGGATCAGTGCTCCCTGTGCGCACTCAAACACCGGGAACTCCTCGACGCGGCCCATATCATTCCCGACAGCGATCCCGATGGAGAGCCCCTGGTAACGAACGGCCTGTCCCTGTGCAAACTGCATCATGCCGCCTTTGATAACAATATCATCGGTATATCCCCGGACTACATTGTACAGGGACGCGAAGACATCCTCCGTGAAAGCGACGGACCCATGCTGAAGCACGGCCTCCAGGGAATGCATGAGCAGAAAATAATCCTGCCCGGCACCCGGCAGCACTATCCCGACAGGGAACTGCTGGAAAGGAGATTCGAGATGTTCCGGAAGGCTGTGTAATTATATTTCCCGGGGTAGGATTGGCCTACCAACAGGGAGATTAATAAAAATTACCGGGTTTGTATTTTATTGCTGTAAAAAATCATATTTGCCTGAAAATTACAATATATTGTAAAAGGGACTTATTATTTATTAAAATGAAAGTATATCTGGATAATTGCTGTTTTAACAGACCCTTCGATGATTAGGTGCAGATTAAAATCAGACTGGAATCTGAAGCAAAACTTTATATTCAGGAACAGGTGCTAAATAAATCACTGCAGCTTGTCTGGTCATATATGCTCGATTTTGAAAATGAGCATAATCCATTTGAGGAAAGGGCTGGTGTCATCGGCAAGTGGAAAGGAAAAGCGGTTATTTGTATCGAGGAAAATGAAACAATATTATCGACAGCCCGGATACTTTTTCAAAAGGGTCTGAAAAGCAAGGATGCTATTCATATCGCTTGCGCCATATATGCCGGATGTGATTATTTTATAACAACAGATGAGAAAATACTTAAGAAATTGAAAAGCTCTAATGATATTAAAGTTATGAATCCCCTTGAATATATCAGGCAAAAGGATAATTAACATGCTTACAGATACGGAAATAAAAATAAATGGCTACAAGGCGCTGGTAAAGGCGCTTGGCGAAGTTCAGGCCGAAAAATTTATCGCCCTCATGTTGCGGGAGCCTTTTGATTATACGGAATGGCAGAAAGAGCTGTGGAAAGATATAAGCGTCGATGAATTGAGTCATGCTGCTATGATTAAAAGAAAAAGATAACACCCGCCGAAATCATCATTCCGCTAATAATAACAATATCAAATGATTGCTTCCTCTCCGTACGGACAGGTCGCGACCTGTCCGTACGGAAGATACGGAAAATAAAGCCCATTCCGGAACTCATCGGAGCCTTCAAAACTACATCATCGAAGGAAATTCATCAAATTGGATTAAATGAGTTTAAATGGCACCGATCGTATTACGACCACATCATCCGCAATAATGATGAATTGAACCGTATCAGGTAGTATATAATAAATAATCCTGCTAAATGGGACAGTGGTATTTATGGAGAAGATGGTAAAGAAAAAGAATTTACAGCACTATCATAATGTTATAGTATTACCATAAAAATATAAAAAAATCCGGACGGACCACATGAAAAAAATCATATTCTTTCTCATCGCCATCCTTGCCATCACGGGCTGCTCAAGGACCTCGTCATACATCTATGAAATAAAATCCTCATCGCCCACGGTAAAGTCCACCAGCCCGCGTTTCAGCTTCGACAAGAGCCATCTCGTTGACGGCGATACAAAGACCTCGTGGCAGATCAGGACCGCAAAGGGCGGCGTAGGCGAGTGGCTTGAGCTGAAATTAAAGGAGCCCATGGATATTTCTGAAATAGTCATATCCAACGGTTTTCAGCTCAAGGACCCGGAATTCGGCGACTTGTACTTTCTCAACAGCCGTTTGCGGAAAGTGTCTATATGCGGCGATGACACCAAATGCGCCGATTTCAACATCATCGACACAAAAGAGAATATCCATCTCGCGGTGAACTTCAAGAAGGTCATGGATATCAAGATTGTTATAAAGGATATATATACCGGGTCGCGCTGGCCCCAGGACCTGGCCGTGGGCGAAATCAAGCTGGTCAAGGAAAAATCCGTGGTGGAAATACTTTTGTCCGTGCTCGCTATTGCCGGCGTCCTGGCGGGATTGGTGTTTTTTATCAAGTCATACATGAAAAAATCATAAAATAGATGATTGCTTCCTATACGTACGGACAGGTCGCGACCTGTCCGTACGTATAGGAAACGACGTGCGGCGGAGCCGGGGTGAGGTTAAAATTTTCTTCAACAACCCATCCCGCCAACCGTATTAATACCATGACGGAATTTATCCTTGTAAAATAGTAATTCCCGCGTTAATCTGTCAGGGAATAAAAATATTGATGAGTGTACACATGGGTATAGCAGAAGATCTTATAATAATAATCATCGTGGGCCTGGTCACGGGCCTCATTGCCAACCGGCTGAAGATACCGCCCATTATCGGGTATATCATCGCCGGCATTATCATCGGGCCCTACACGGGCGGTGTGACCGTGTCCGATGTTCCCCGCATCGAGCTGCTGGCCGAGATCGGCGTCGCGCTCCTGCTCTTTTCCATCGGTCTGGATTTTTCCTTTCGGGAGCTCAGGGCCGTGAAGGGCATCGCCCTGGTTGGAACCCCCATACAGATAGTGCTTCTCATCGCCATGGGATACGGCTTCGGGCATTTCATGAACATGCCCTGGAATGAATCCCTCATATTGGGCATGATAATATCCCTGTCCAGCACCATGGTGGTCATCAAGACCCTTATGAGCCGGGGCCTCATGGGTACCCTTTCCAGCCGGGTTATGATCGGCATCCTCATCATACAGGATCTGGCAGCCATACCCCTCATGCTCATCATTCCCCGTGTTAAGGAATTGGGCGGTGATTTAATGCCTCTCGTGCTCACCCTGGGCAAGGCGGGGCTGATACTTGCGGCTATTATTGTCGTGGGTATGCGCGTCATTCCCTGGATACTGAAGTTCGTGGCCCGAATCAATTCCCGCGAGCTCTTTCTAATCACCATAACGGCCATCGGCCTCGGTGTGGGATACCTGACCCATGCAGCCGGCCTGTCCCTGGCCTTCGGCGCCTTTGTGGCGGGCATGGTGGTCAGCGAGTCTGACTACAGTCACCAGGCCCTCAGCGACATTATTCCCCTGCGTGACATATTCGGCCTGGTCTTTTTTACCTCCATCGGCATGCTCCTCGATATGGGCTTTATCCTGGACAACCTGTCAATGGTGCTCGTACTGGCGCTCCTTATCGTGGCGGGGAAATTCCTGGTTTTCTTTTTACTCAGCCTGTCCTTCCGGTACTATAATATCATGCCCCTTGCCCTTGGACTGGGCCTTGCCCAGGTCGGTGAATTTTCCTTTGTCCTGGCGCGGACCGGCCTGCAGAGCGGCATCATCAGTTCCGGTTTCTTTTCCCTGGTGCTTGCCGTGTCGGTCATTACCATGATTATATCGCCCTTTCTCTCCATGCTGGCCGTACCCCTCTATTCCCTGAAGAAAAAGCTCTTCAGGCATGAAGAGATCAGCACCGTCAATATGCCTGAAAGGGGACTGAACGAACATATCGTCATCGTCGGCGGGGGGCGCGTCGGTTTCCAGATAGCGTCAATCCTTTATCAGATTGAATTTCCCTTCATCGTCATCGAGCAGGATTTCCGGCGCTTCGAAAAATGCAAGGATGCCGGGTTTCCCGTAATCTTCGGCGACGCCGCGCAGGAGGCGGTGCTCTCCGGGGCGAAGACGGCCAATGCCCGCCTGGTACTCATCACCATCCCCCTCATGTCGGCGACCCGTGAAATAATACTGACGACGCGCCGGTACAATCCCGGGGTAAAAATAATCGTCCGTGCCGACGACGTGTCCCATGCCGAAGAGCTCTTCAAAATGGACATATTCGAGGTGGTGCAGCCCGAGTTCGAGGCCAGCCTGGAAATACTGAGAAAGTCCCTCATGATTCTCGATGTTCCTTTGATGAAAATACAGGAATTCTGCGATACCCTGCGCAGCCAGAACCGGATGCATTCCAGGATCGACAGCATCAAGTCATCGCTCCTGGCCAATATCAAAAAAACGCCGTTTCTCCTGGAGATGAACTGGTTCGAGGTCGATGAGAATTCCCCAGTTCCCGGGAAAACCATCAGGGATCTGGCCGTACGGTCCAGGACCGGCGCGTCAATCGTGGGCGTGATACGGGAAAGCGAATTTGTCGCCAATCCCGGGGCCGACTTTGAATTCCGCACCGGGGACTATATCGCAGTCATCGGCCTTTCCGGTAACAAAAAGGTCTTTAGCGACATGATGATGTGTCGCGAGTGTTAGAACTGAGAGAGGTAATGTGATGAAAAGAAGGAACTACTCCGTATTGTCGGCTGCCGTCCTGTGCGTGCTGTGTTTTGGCACCGTATCGGTTTCACCCCAGAGCAGCGGAAAGGCCTTAAGGGAAACAGTGTATGTTCCGGTCTATTCCTCTATCATGCACAGCGACCTGAAATGGGAATTCATGCTCTCCGTAACCCTGAGTATCCATAACGTCGATATAAATAATGCCATAATCATCGAATCCATTGATTATTACAATACGACGGGAAAGCTGATCCATAGCTACATCGGCCGGGAAAAAAAGGTGCTGCAGCCCCTGGAGACTTACAATATTGGCATAAAAGAAGCGGACAACCGTGGAGGCGTCGGCGCCAATTTCATTGTCCGATGGCGTTCCCAGGTGAAAGTAAACAGGCCCATTGTGGAAACCATCATGATCGGGACCAAGGGCCAGCAGGGTCTTTCATTCACCTCGAGGGGAGTCGTAATAGAGGAATAGGGAACAGTTTATTTTTTCTTCGTGAGGAGCCTGCCATGGAAGTTATGGAAGGGCTTGCGCGCGAAAAAGCCCTCGCCTGACACGCGCACCTCTTCAATGGTTACGAAGGCCCTGGGTTCCAGTATGGTGACTATGTCGATGTATTTCTTCACGCTCTTCTTCGGCACCAGGGAATAGAGGATGCTGACAGGTCCCCGGAGTCCCGTGCCGTCCACAACAGTGACGCCGAAGCCCTCGCTCCTGAGCGTCAGGGGCAGGACCGAAACCTCCTTGCTCGTTATAACCCGCAAAGACTTGTATCCGAAGGGCATCATCTCCTCGAGCCACATTCCCATGTAATTGCCCGCGGCAAAACCGGCGGCGTAGATGAAATAGCTGTAGATATTGTCCAGGCTCGCCAGGGCGCGGCTGATGGCCATGAGCCATATGAGCACCTCGAAGAAGCCGAAGATGGGCGCCACGGTGCGGTATCCCCGCGATATCATGACGATCCTGATGGTGCCTATGGACACGTCGCAGATCCGCGCGAAGAATATGAAGGCCAGGGTAAGTATTTGATCCTGTGTCATGGGTCACGTCCTTTCTGTTATTCCCGCAGGCCGGGTACGGTGGTATCTATTGTGCCGTATTTTTACTCTGACGTCAATTCCATTTCACCGGGATTTATAAAATGATGCATGCCATCGGGAAAAACGGACGGGATATGCGCAAAATATACGCATAGTGCAGCCTGTGTGGGGCAGCGGAATAAAATCTGATGAGGGTCGAAGGAAAATTTATGCCGGAAAAATATAGTGACGCTATATATCAGCGCGGTGCCGGGCCGTTCCGGTACAGGATGGTGTTGATGCTGTCGCCAGAGCCGTCGCCGCCTCCCACCTCGGAGAGACCCGTGAAGGTATCCGGTTTTGGTGAACACGCGGAGAAAAGAATTATCAGCATTCCTGAGATGAGTGCTATAATAGCTGTTTTCTGCATAAATAGTCTCCCTGGCAGTTTAATCGGTGTAAGAGCGGGTCTCTTCTCCGGAACTCAGACATAGGTGTCGACAAAACGTCCCTTGGACTGTTCGGGAATCTCTTCCCTGCGTACCTGCTCATCTCTGTCCCGGTCGGCATTTTCAGGGGGCATATCACTCCGCACCGCGAAACCCGACGGCATGGTATCTGGTCCGCTGATATTCTGTATTTCCATACTGGCACCCTTTATTTGAATATACCGTATTTTTTAGCTTTGAACAAGTAATTATTACGCCGGGTCGAACTGATTTTGCAGAAAAGAGCAGGAATTTCACCACCCGCTCACTGTCGTTCGCTGGAGACACGGAGTTCACGGAGGATGGTTTAGGTTTTTTATACTTTATAACTTGATGCGGTGTTCAGCAATTGTGTTTGAATAAAGGGCAAATTCTGGATTTTTATCAGTTATCTCCGTTTTCTCCGAGTCTTTGTGGTGATATTCTTTAAGTTTTTCCCGGGATTTAATCCTCACCCCTGGTTGGGATATTCGTCTGGAATATTATTTCTTGACAGATTGTGCCTGTTGTGTTGAGTGTGATTCAATTTAAAAGCCATGACCCCTGAATTTAAGCAGATTAACAATACCAGCCTCGATGAAGTATGGTCGCGGATTCTTTCCATTGAAGAGGAGTGTTTCCCCGAAGATCTTCGTTTCTCCGAAGAGGAATTGCTCGATAATTGCGGTAACAGCGAATCGGTTCTCATCACTGTTTCCGATAATGGCGATATTGCCGGATTCTGCAATGTGCGCCCGGCACATGCCCTGGATTATCTCGATTTTGAAACCATTGAAGAGCGGAAAGATACTCTCTATGTCGTTGATATCGCCGTGATGAAAAAATATCAAAACCGCGGCCTGGGCACGCTCATGCTGAAATACCTCATGGAATCGACCACGGCAAAACGCTATTCCGCTCACGTGGTATCATCATCGTCAAAAAGCATGTTCCTGAAGGCCGGTTTTACGGAAGCAGGCACCTTTGAGAAATGGATGGGAGAGCACTCTTCCATATACATGACCTGCGTGAAATAGACGCTCTCACCGCCGCTGTATGACCGGCATTATCCCCGTCAATATACTATGGCGTAATACACAACATATATCCATCCAAAAATGCCGTGAATAATGGCCCAGAAAATGGAGTGGTTGGCCGAATAGCTGATGGCAATGGCCATGGCCGTTCCGAAGGTTATCCCCGATGTTACTACCTGTCCTTTTACCGTATGTACAATACTCATGTATCCTCCTGTAAATAAAAACCTGTTTTAAAGTTTGTAAATAACAGGAGGATATTGTTTCATCACGGAACGTCTCTTTTGCGTTATTTTCAGACAGCCAGTGATTCACCGGTGCTGCGCGGCGTTATCAGGACAGGCTTCCGGTGCAGGTGCCTGATAGTCACGGCGCTCAGGGGATATTCTACGCGTCGCGAGGGAGGCTGCCGTACGATGCTTTCACCGCCCCTGATCCGCGCCATGGCCAGGCGCAGGGTTTCTACGAGGCCTGAAATGATGAGCAGACCGGAGAGAACGCGGTTTGCGAAGGGCAGCGGGCCCAGGGACTCCCGGTAGAGCTTTATGACGGAACGGGCTTTCCGGCGCGCCCTCATGTTGGGAGAGTACACCATGGATGCCGGCAGAATCATGCGTATGTTCATGGCCATTTTCTGCATCATCTTTATGCGCAGGAGCATGAATTCGTCGGGCACGGGATTATCGGTTTTTTCATAGCGCAACGTTTCGGGGTTCCATGCCAGTCCCTGGCTGCTGCGGTCGATGAAATCCTTCACGGCTTCCCTGTACCCGCTGATTATCGTCGAGGCCATGTTGAGAATGCCGGGACCGTCGGTGGTGTACTTCTTCTTGAAGGCCTTTTTCAAAATGGTAAAATGGTCCCGGGGATTTTTATAATGAGGATGGTCAAAGGCAAGTTCGCCCTGGCCGTGAAAATGACGGTAATCCATATCTTTAAGCCTGCCTTCCCTGGCCAGGCGCTCCGAGAGCGTTGTCGTGGGAAGGGGAGTGTAGTTCATGAACTGGATCATATCGGAGCCCAGGCCGATGACCCAGTCGATGTCTTCGGGGAGTGAATCTTTGTCGTGATGTTCCATGAAGAGCATGGCCGAGGCGTTGACGGAAATCCCCTTTGACTGGAGTTCCGCAATGAGGGCCTTCAGGTCGATGTCCTTTGTCTTCTCATGGGAATTGGCCTTGGATTCCACGCCGATCCAAACCATGCGTACACCCAGGCGCACCAGGAAATCGACGCCCATCTGCTTTATGACCTCGGCCGAACTGAAAATGTCAAAGACAAAGGGCATGTTATTTCGTGCCATTTCCTCCAGGAGCTGACGGGCCCGCAGGGGCGTCTTGAGGAAATTCTCGTCCATGATGGTGAAGCCGCTGGTGCCGATTTTAATCTTTGATTTCAGGCAGGCGTCGTAGATCTCCTTGCCGGTCTTAAGAAAAGGTACATAACACTTGTTGAACTGATGGGTGGTGATGCAGAAGTTGCAGCCGTTTTCACAGCCCACGCCGGGAAGTATTATACCTCCCGAGGGCCTGCCTTTGACGCCGTAGATATATTCATACGCCGGGCCGAAGATTGCCGGGTGCTTTATGGGCGCCGCAGGATTTTCATCGAAATAGTTTCGGAGCCATGAAATTCCCTCACCCTTACATATCTCATCGCAGGGAACGATGTCTTTCAGGTCCGGGATGATGGTGCCGTATCCACCCAGGATTATCTTTATTTCGGGATAATGTTCGCGGATGTATCTGGCCATGCGCCCGGCCTTGTATACGTTGGCCGGAATGAAATTGATGCCCACATGAGTGTATCCCTTCTTCAGTTCCGAGGTAAATTTCCGCCACGAGGGGAAGTCCAGCACGGTTGAGGGCACGGAAATGTTTTCGGCAAGCAGGTACAGGGGAAAGGTCCAGTAGGACTGCCGCGGTGAATGGATGCCCTGGCCGCGCGTGATCTGGTTGTTGAGCAGTTCCATCTGCATGCCCGTTCCCTCGGCATATTTATTTTTAATCCCGAAAGGGCCGAAGACCCCCGTGAGCAGAATTCGGTGTGCGGTCATAGATGTATCCTCCCTTGTGATAAAGGTCCTGTCTCGGATGATATCTGGGGATTCACCCGGAATTATTTCTGGAAAAATGCTGCGGCAGGTCGCCGATGATCTGTGCTTTATTTTATGTGAAGACAGAACTTTGACGCGGATGGTTGCAAAAAAATATTTTGTCGAAACATATAACGGCTAACGCATCGAAAGTTACAGGGTGCACGGCGGAGCGTTATGTGAATTGCTCCTTGAAGGCAACAGGAAAGCCCCTCTACGGAAAGAGGGGCTTTCGTAAACAGGCATCCTGCTCATGCAGGGAGTTGACCATTGGTTACAGCAGCAAATTAACCAGGTCCATCCAGAAGTCCGTTACTTCGGCATCGGACGGATTATCGGGCTCCTCGTAGCTCGTGACGCTGCCGCCGTCCAGGAGATCGTTGATATACGTCCCCACGTCGATCCCCGTATCGAGATACTCGGTCCCGGTCCATTCCACAATGCACGTGCAGTGACTCTCGTTTATGATGCGCATGTAGGGAATGTAGTAGGAGAGGTTTCCATACGAATCATAGATTTCAGTCAGGTCGTCTATGTCCGATGCCCAGTAGGTCATAATCTGCTCGGCGTCGACCGGGTCCGCTTCATCCAGGTCGTAAAATCGGGCATAGGAATAGCCGGAAAAGTTCCTGTCGCGCTTGAAGAGCGTCAGGCCTAGCTTGTCATTGGGATACTTGAAAGCCAGCGCCTCGTGTATTTCACTGAAGTCGCCGCTAAAGTCAAACTCAGGAATGTCCGCCATGAGTTTTGTGAGCAGGTAATCGGTGTTCCACAGATCCTGTATCTCCTCCTGCAGGTAGGACTGGTAGCCGCTGCTTGAGAAAATCGGTCCCGAATCGTCCAGCAGTATGGACAGTTTTTTCGGAGCCAGCGCCTTCCTGAAAAAGTGATAGTTCGTCAGGGAACCGACACCGCCGGCGCTGCAGCCCGTAATCATGACCTTGTTCATGCCTGGAAATGTCGCTTTAAGATAGGCGATAACCTTTTCGATATTGACGGCCCCCTTGTGATTGATCGTCACGGGAGGGTTCTGTCCCGTTGGATCCGTATAGGTTGTCACCTGGTTTCCGCTGTGGACGTCTCCCGTGCAGTAGGGAACGAACACCTTGTTCCAGCTCGACGTCTCCACGTTATCACCCGTGGGATTATTCCGGAGAATGATTGGCGATATGGCCGCCATGGGACTTCCTCCTTCCTGGTTCTCGTCGATAAAGGCGCCCAGGTTCATGTAGTTGTCGGGAATACCGTTAAGGTTACTTGCTCCGCGGATTCCCGCCTGTCCTGTACAACTGGGGTAGTCCCAGCAGGCGCCGCCCGGCTCCAGGTAGACGACGAGGTTCTTGGTGTATCCCATGAGCCAGTTCCAGAACCCCGTAGATTTCATGACGAAGATCTTGTACGGGGAACCGTCGGCACAGACAGCCCCGGGGATAGTGACGAGTTCATAAGAGCCCCAGATGACGCTGGTCAAATCATCGAGGATAGTACGGCTGTCGGAATTCTGTTCGATGGAGCCATATTTCTCGGTATAGACCTCGCCTGACATGGAACCCGTGAGCAGGTCCAGCCGGTCCGTATCTGCTTCGGACATATCGGCATAATTCATAGCGAGAAGTTCCTGAAGGGATTTTGTGCTCTGGGCCGGATATTCCTGCTCTGAACCGGAAAATTCGCAGCCCGCTGAGAGGGTAAGCAGGAGCAATAAAAGACTGCATAACAAAGCAAAATTCTTTTTCATATTCCTCCTCCCGATTTTATGATTGGAAAGTAAAATAAATGGTGTGTATCACCTCCTATGGGTTAATTTTTAGGGTGGCCGTGATGGCCTGCGTGGAATGAGTATCGGCTCATGATATACGAGAGGTTGAAGACAGTCAAGTGAGAATAAGGGGGATAGCGAAAAAAGTGACGAATTAATGAAAATATACATATTTGTATGACAAAAAAAAAGGAGTGCTCCGATAGAAACACTCCTTCCTGTTATTGCCATATGGCGCAATATCTATTCTTCCGAGTCTCCGGCGTACATTGATTCTATCTCTTTCGAATATTTTTCCGAGATGACCTTGCGCTTGACCTTCTGCGTGGGCGTGAGCTCTCCCGTGGGTTGGGTCCACTCGGCGTTGAGGAGCCGGAACTTCCGTATCTGCTCAACCCGTGCATACTGGGCAGTGTACTTGTCTATTTCGGCCCTGAAGAGCTTTATTACCGGCTCTTTCGAAATCAGGTCATCATGGGAGGTGAAGGATATGCCGTTATCCTTTGCCCATTTCTCCAGTTCCGGAAAAGCCGGGACAACCAGCGCCGAGAGATACTTCTTCTTGTCGCCGATGACGCCGATCTGCTCGACAAATGCGGAAGCCTTGATGCTCCCTTCAATGTTTTGCGGGGAGATGTTTTTCCCGCCAGCCGTGACAATGATATCTTTTATGCGTCCCGTAATCTTCAGGAAGCCGTCACTGTCGATAATGCCGATGTCGCCGGTTCGGAAGAACCCGTCGTCGGTCATGACTTCCCGGGTAGCAGCCTCATTTTTATAATAGCCCGCCATGACCTGGGGCCCCTTGATGAGAATTTCTCCTTCATCGGATAGTTTCACCGTTGTTTCATTGATAGCCTGGCCAACCGTACCGGGTTTGATGAACCAGGGGCGGTTGAAATTGGTGACCGGTGTCGTTTCCGTAAGGCCGAAACCCTCGAGAATTTTGATTCCCATGCCAATGAAAAACTCGGCGTCGGACTGGGACAGGGGCGCGCCGCCGGAGATGGCGTACCGCAGCTTGTCCATGCCCAGGGCCGTCTTCAGGTTGGCCAGTACGAGCTTGTTGGCAAGATTAAATTTGAAGGCAAAGAATCCCTTTCTCGGGAGATCGCGGCAGACGAAGAGCAGGTTCTTTTGCGCCTGGCGCATGGCGAAGGCGAATATTTTCTTTTTCAGTCCCGGCGCCATGGAAACCTTGGCGATGATTCCCGCGTGGACCTTTTCATAAATACGGGGCACGCTGATGATGATAGTGGGACGCACTTCCTGAAAATTATCAAGGAGCTTGCTGACGTCTTCTGCGAAGGCAGTTTTGGCTCCCACGGAAAGGGCGCCGTAAAAGCCGGCAGTTCTTTCCAGGGAGTGGGAAAGGGGCAGGAAGGAAAGGAATGTGTCGGAATCCCGCAGCAGCATCTCGCCGGTATTCTTGTCCTTCAATTCAAAAAGTATATTGCGTATATTGGAGCTGAAGTTGTTATGCGTCAGCATAACGCCCTTGGGGTTGCCCGTTGTTCCGGAAGTATAGATTATGGTCGACAGGTCATTGGGCTGTATTTCCTGCAGGCGCCGGTTGAAAGTATTCTCGTTAGGTGAAGATTCTCCGGCTTTAAGAACTTCTGACAATGTCAGTACGTTTTCCTGTTTTTTAGCCACTTCATCAAAAACAAGTACCTGTTTCAATGCCGGCAGTTTGGGCCTTACCTGGAGGACCTTGTCCATGTGGTCTTTCGTTCCTACCATGCAGATGATGGAATCGGAATCACCGAGAATGTATTCAGATTCCTCGGCGGAATTAGTGGCATAAATGGGAACATCCACTGCGCCGATAGAATTGATGGCCAGTGCCCCGAGATGCCATTCCCATCGGTTCGGCGAGAAAAGGCCGATCTTATCTCCCTTTTTAACGCCAATAGAGAGAAGGTAGTAAGCGAGGTTATGCACCATGGCGTTCATGGACAGCCATGAAATTTCCGGCCATGCACCGTCCTTTTTATATGCGGCGTAGGACTTGTCCCCATATTTTGCGGCATTGTTCTGAAATACCGCAGCCATACTGGTTTCCTGAAATGTTCCCATTAAGACCTCCTTTTATGTTGATGTAGTAATTTAAGGGCATAGTCGGCCAGTCATCCATATCTCTCATTAAACCGGAGTTTTTTACTGGATGATTCGCTTTTCGCAATACATTGGAACTTAGAACGTGCAGGGATTCGCGGATTTTTGTTGCGAATCCCCCCTGAAAAGCTGAATGAATAGCTTCTTCAGGTATATGTCGGATTCAGGGTTAGAACATGGCAATAATATGCACCTTTTCAACTTCCTGTCCAGTAAAAAAATTACATAAATGTAACGCACAGATATTTTATGAAAAAACTTGACAAAAGGACTCATGGATCAACATCCTGTGATGAATTACAGGGGAAAAATCATGGGACTTTTCAGAAGCAGGGAATATAAGGAATATATAAAACTGGCGGCCGTGAATAACGGTTCTGTTGCAATCATGCTGGAAACTCGCAAGGGTAAAAAAGAAAAAGCCGTCAGGGCAGCCTTCATTGTCGACACACCGAAGGGCTTTGCCATAAAGATGAATGAGCTTATGATGGTGAATATCAGCTTCAGGAAGAATTTTCCCGTCCAGGACGAATATACCTATTTCCGATATGCCCCGGTCCAGGAAAAGTTCAATGCCGCGGATAACATGCTTTCCCTGGATTCCATGACTGGAAAGATTAAAATCCGCACGGTTCCCTATTACGACTGCTTTTTATAATTTCCTGTTTACCGGACGTCAGTCTCCTGCTGAGACTTTTTACGGACAAATAACTGTTTTTCTCTCCGGATGCCTAACTGGCGAAACACCATACCACTGAACCGACGAGATGTCGGTTTAATTCATTTGCATCATGCCTTTGAGCGGGTTCCCTATGCCGTCATAAATGGAATCTGTATGCTGCGCAGCCGTGTCCAGGAACCGCTCCTGTTCATTACATATCTCCCGGCATATTTCCCTTCTGAATAGTGATCTTAAAACTATCGGTGAATTGAAAAAAATCAAAGGATTCCCGGGTAGTCACCCGTCTGGGTGATGTTCGAAGGGAGCCGGGTGAATATATTGGGTTTGTGAGTGAATTTTTTAACTGTGTTTTAAATGAAAGGAGGAAAAATCATGTCAAAAGAATTTGATGTAATTATCGTGGGAGGCGGCCATAATGGTCTTACAGCGGGATGTTACCTTCAGAAGGCGGGCGAGAATGTTCTTGTTCTGGAACGTCTGGAAAAAGCCGGCGGCGGTGTATGGACTGAAGAGGTGACGCTACCGGGGTTTAAGCATAATCTTGCGTCAGTGTTTCACGGAATACTCCACATGGGGCCGGTCTACAAGGACCTTGAACTTAAAAAATATGGCGCTGAATATGTCTGGCCTGATGCGCAGGTAGCGGGAGTTTTTTCTGACGGACGCTGTCTGATACTCTATCGTGACCTTGAGAAGACATGCCGTGAAATCGCACGTTTTTCAGAAAAGGACGCGAATACATATCGGCAGCTTGCAAAATATTTCCAGGTCATCGTTGACAATATGATAGCTCCCTGGTTCTTTAATCCACCGCAGCCTACATCAATCGCAGCAATGGCAATGGAGGGAAGCGTTGAAGGATTGAATATGCTTCGAATGCAGCTTTCCAGTACAAAGAATATTATTGAAGAGCTCTTTGAATCGAATGAGTTGAAATCCACTCTCATGGCTTTTATTAAAGAATTCGGCGGTTCACCGGATACTTACGGGTTCGGTGTATTTGTTCCCATGATGCTGGGTGAGACACATGAGCCCCATGGATGGGCAATTTGCAAGGGCGGTTCGGGAAATCTCGCGAAAGCCTTTGTTAAATGTTTTCAGGATCACGGTGGAACTGTTAAAACCGGTGCTCATGTGAAGCGGATTATTGTTGAAGGTGATCGTGCGACAGGTGTTGAACTTGAAGACGGTACTGTTTTTAATGCTAAAAAACTGGTGATTACGAACCTTGATCCGCAGCAGACATTCATCGACCTGATCGGTGAAGACCGACTTGATGCGTCATTTGTCAGCTCGGTAAAAAGGTGCAGGCCCGAAGGGACTATTCTTTTCCATACACACCTGGCTCTGGATGAACCACTTGACTGGAAGTGTGCAAAATTCAACCCTGATATTAATAAATGCCTGGGAGTACTTCTGGTGGATAATCCTCAGGAACTCTATGATGATTTTGCCGATATCAACAAGGGACACCTTCCGGAATATCCCAGGATGTTTACGGCATACCCTTCCAATATTGATCCGACCCAGGCGCCTGAAGGAAAGGCTACTGCGGTTGCATGGCAGTATGTTCCCTATAGTCTGCGGGAAGGCGGAGCAGAGGCATGGGATAATGTAAAAGAAAAATTTGCTGATCGCTGCATCGAAGTATGGAGCAAATATGTGAATAATTTTGGCAAGGCGCTGTTGAAGCGATATGTGATGTCTCCCCGTGACACGGAAAGACTGTGGATATCAATGGTCAATGGAGGATTCAATCATATTGAAATGAGCCAGGATCAGCTTACGGTTATGCGCCCTTTTGTTGAATATAAACCGTATAAGACCCCTTTTAAGAATCTGTATATGTGCGGAGCGAGCACACACCCAAGCGGAAGCGTTGGAGGCGCCTGTGGATATAACGCTGTGCAGGTTATTGCCGAGGATCTTAAAATGAAGAAAAAATGGTGGGATAAATAAGATATTTATTCCTTGACAAGAGGCAGTTATGAAAACGAACATTGTATCAGACAAGGGTCAGCCTATGATGGTAATTTCCAGAGTAGGAAGAAAGGGCAGGTCAATTGAAATAACCGGACAGTTAATGGGAGCATGGCCTTCAAAAATGTACATAACACCGAAGGAATTTGCCAAAATGGTTTCGATGTCTGTGAGACCCGGTGTAATGGTGTTTATCCTGTTATATCCATTTTTATTGATAGTGGATATAATTAAAAATTACGGCAAAAGCCGGACATAATGAGCATAATAACAGAGTTCCGGCGGAATTTTTTTCAACCGGAACTCTGTTATCAATATAGCATTTATTGTAGATGCGTTCTATGAAAGAGAATAGCAATACAAATAAAACATTTGAAACCCTGACTTTGCTTGAAGAGGTTATTCTCTCAATTTCAAGTATTAATAATTTTGAAGAACTCGAATTTGAATATCTGAATTCCATTTCCCATCTGATTCCAGCTCACGCAACAGCTCTCTATCTCATGAAACCTGAAAAAAAAGAACCGCGGCGCATTGGGGCCCGGGGTGTTGATGTCGATTTTCTTACCTATTATGAAAAAAGAGGTCGAGATGTTGATCCACTCATGAGATGGATTACACAAAAAATGACTCCAAATCAATCGCAGCTTCTTCTGGGACTTGAAGGCTGGCAGCATCATCCCGTTTATAATATAGTCGGGACCGCCTCCATTGATTTCGCGATGCAGTCTCCCCTTGTATCGGGGCGGAAAATAATCGGGACTCTCAATTTCGGACGTGATATAAGAGAGGGGCCCTTTACGGCATCTGATCTTAAAGTTGTATCAATAATAAGCAAGTTTCTTAGTATGGCAATTTCAAAATCAGTCGGATATGGAGAAAGTCCGGATCAGAGTAAATCACTTTACGATTCCATTGAGCATATCCCTCAGGGTGTCATATTAACCGATTCCGAGTATTCTATACAATATTCAAACTCTGCTGCAAAAATTTTATCTGAACGAAATTTTGATAGCTGCGATCCCGGAAAGGATTTATCGTCTCTCCTGAGACATGAAGCGAATATCCGTGGAAAATATGGATTATTGCATAGCAACAATCTCAATGCGAAATTTTGTCCTCTTCCGGGTTCCAATAAACAGCAATCCATCATTTTTCTGGAAGAAGATTCATGTCTTTCTGAATTTTTGCCTGCTTCTCAATTATTGACAAGCCGTGAAATTGATGTGATTAATCTTGTTGATAAGGGAATGCGGAATAAAGAGATTGCTGAGGAGCTCAGGATATCAATTAATACCGTTAAGAGACATCTTGACAACATTTACTGCAAATTAAATGTAAACTGTCGTACTGAACTTATATCAAAAATGTATAAGTTAATGAATAGCCGGAATAATTGATGAGACCGGCAGAATGAAAATCCGCACGGTTGCCTATTACGATTGCTATTTATAGAACAGACTGTTGTGAAAAACCTGTCGTTTTTTCCAGGCCGCTCATCCTATCCCGCAGGTCTCCCATGATGACATCGATGGAATCTTCGCCGTATCCCTGTGTGTCAAGGGGCTTTCCTATGGTCACATGCACCGGGGCCCGGTGAATGAGGAAAGAACCGGGACGAAGTATGGGGCCGGTACCGGATATATAAATCGGAACGATGGGAATCGAGGTCTTCAGGCAGAGATGAAAGAGCCCCTTTTTAAAGGGCCGCATTTTGCCGTCAAGACTCCTGGTACCTTCGGGAAAAATCATTATCCGCTTGCCTTCCCGTATCTGGCGTGCCGCCTCTTCCATGCCGGCCCGGGCCTGATCACTGTTTCCGCGGTCAAGGGAGATATAGCCGTTTATCCGCATGTGCATGCCCAGGAAAGGGATGCGTCCGATTTCTTTTTTGATGACCCAGCCGTAACGCACGGGAATAATTTTATTCAGGACCCATACATCAAAAAAACTCTGATGGTTGGCGGCAAAAATCTGAATTGCCTCCGTGTCGATGTTTTCCCGGCCGTCAACGGAAACCCTGATTCGGCAGAACCACAGGATGGTGATGGACCACCACCTCATGCACTGGTGTGATAGATTCCCCGATGGGCTGACTATGATGGAAAGAAGGGAGAGCGTTCCCCAGAAAGCCGTATCGGCAATAATAAATATCCAGTCAAGCAGTGACTCAGTCGCATTGATGAAAGTTCTCATGTATGGAATCCCCCCTGTTTTGTTTGAGCATGATATGTGTGTGCCGGCATTTCTATGTGAAGCCGAAAAAATAATTGAATGAATTATTGTACGTTATGCGAAATAAAAAAAATTGTTTACCGGCATGAACGCGGTTCTCGTTTTTACGGCTGTATGAACAGGCACTTTTCTGAAAGACAAAATAATGGGGATACGGTTGCAAAAAAATATTAAATATTTAATTATATTCACGCATTACCGCGATGCAGCAATGCGTGAATGTAATGCCTTATATTCCCCGCGTGTTTTTCGGCACGAAATATTCCTGTGTGTTGTACGGGTCTTTAAATTCCTGTTCGGGTCGGAAATTCAGCTTTTTCTTTCCTCGATTGTTGAGATATTTCGCGAGCTCCAGATTTATATTGACGGGAACCCGTATGCCCGCTTCAGCCAGAACCTGACGCAACAGCGCCTCGGCCCGACTGCTGAAGGCAAGGGAATCGCCCAGGATACGGGCCGTTTCCGTGGGATTATGAAAGCCTATGGAATTCTCGGCACTGATGAAATTGAACCGTATGAAGGCCTGCATGTAGAAGTCCTTCGCCTTTTTATACAGGTCCTGGTTGATCGCCTTGCCGGACTGCTGTGCCGTGTGGACCATCTCCAGGAGTTTTGCAGCGACAGCGGCCTGGAAACCTGCCCGGGAATTGAGGGAAATGGTACGGTCCTGGATGGCGAAGACCTGTGTCTTCAGCCACGTAGCCGACTCGGTGTGACACTGGGCGCAGGCCTTCATGTCGGTTTTCAGGGGACTGGTTACATCGTGATCGGATATTTTGTAAGCGCCAACGCGTTTGTAGGCCATGTGACAGTCGGCGCAGGCCAGCCCGGCGTTAAAGTGCGTGCTGCCCTTGGTGAATAATTCAAATTCGGGATGGCGGATGAAGGGCATTCTGAATCCCGTCACCTTTTGAGTCCATTCCTGGCGTTTATAGTCAGTAAGAAGGTCTTTGGCAATTGCTTCAATTGAGATATTCGCCCAGGTGCCGCCTGTCCAGGGAGGCGTGACATCACCGGCAACTTTTCCTTCCTGAGTCCGGGGAACATAATAGGTCATGTGACACTGTCCGCAGGCCATGATGCGCTTCTCCTGGTGGGTCAGCCCGGTTTTGCCTATCATGGCCAGGCCTTTTTCAATGTGAAGCTTGTTCGTGTGGAGGTCCATGGTCTTGTTATCGTGACAGTCGATGCAGGCCGGGCCCAGTTCCCGCATTTTTTTCGGAAGCATATCCAGCGCGTCATTGAATTTCGCCGTGAGATACTTCATCTGATGCTTCTCTGTAAAGGATTTGTGAAAAGGCGTTTTGCAGGCAAGACATACGCCGCCGGGGCCTGTCCTGGATGGATCAATTTCTATCTGGTCAATGATGGCATAATAATGCCCCCTGGGCTCGTTGTATTCAATACCGAATCCCCAGCCGCTGAAGAGGAGTCCGAGAAAGGGGAATTCGCTGAGTTTATCGTAAGTTATTTTATCGGTATCCCAGCCTCTTTTGTACCTGCTTTTATTGACCGGTTTGGGCTCCTTAGTTTTCAGCCATGATTCATATTCCAGTGGATATACCTTGCCCCATTCTTCCGGGTCGAATTCATTGTCGGCGATGCCGCCTACCTTCAGTGGCTGTACGTCCGAGGGGCCGCACCCGGCAAAAAAGCCATACATGGCAAGGGATAAAAACAGGCTGAGTAAAAAAAAGAACGTGTTTTTTTTCATGGATTCCTCCTTGTTGAAAGGCCTTGATATTTATTCGATAATGGCCAGGGGAGTGATGCGGTGATTGACCCTCCTGTGACACTCCCAGCAGTTTTTCGCGTCTATATTGATGCGTGATACCATATCTCCATGGCACCTGACACAGTTGGCCTGGAGTGTCGTCTTGCCATGAGAAGTGATTTCGATGGGGTCTGAAAAGAGCATAAAGTGAAAGTACAGTAAGTCCTTCATGCCGTCGATGCCTTTCCATATAACGTGGTTAACCAGGTTGTTGTTGGGGAGATGGCAGTCAACGCATTTGATGGATCGGTGCAGGCCCGAGAGGAACCAGTGGTCGTGCATATCATACATGACATGACAGCTGCCGCAGTAGTCCGGCGAGGATGTTTTTTTAAAGAGGCCCGGCGGGCCGAATACGATAAAAATAAAAAGAAGGGCGGCTATGGAAGTTCCTATGACCAGGTGTTTCTTTTCCAGATTTATGAACATGGCTTACCCTCTGAATGCTTATACTTGAATCAAAAAAAGTCATACCGGGAATAATGCGCATGTGAGTATTGAAAAGATATATTGGATGCTGTAAAAATAGTAACATGAATGATGGAGAAGTCAAGGAAAAAACAAATTTGTGAAATCGGTTGTCATGGTTTGATAAATCCGCGGTCTCTATAGATATATACCCTGGTGCCCAGGCCCCGGGATTGAATCTGGATGGCCTTCAGATGAGTCACGGCCTCGGGGCCTTCGAGAATTCGGGGTTGGAAGTGGATAGTCTGGTTTTTCCCGGCCACGGGGATAACTTCAATTTTCACGAGCCGTTCCCTGTCATAGCGAAGGGATACAAAAATATTATCTTTTTCATTCTCTTCCTTGTTGTAAAATCCATTGACGAAATTGCCCAGTGAATAAATGACGGGCTTCTTTTTGTACATCTCGATCCCCTGGGGCCAGTGAGGGTGGTGCCCGATGATGCCGTCGGCGCCGGCATCAATTATCTTCCAGGCCAGGTTTCTCTGGTAGGCCCGTGGATAGTTCGTGAGCTCGATTCCCCAGTGCAGCGATACGAGTACGATGGTGTTGCCGTCCTTGTATTGCTTTATATCTTCTTTTACTTGCTCCAGGACCAGGGGTGCGGTTCCTGGCTTTTCCGGTCCGGCATAGAAGTCTTCGGGAGGTCTTTCGCAGTAGGCCAGAATGCACAGATCCATGGACCCGAAATGAAATATAGCGGGCCGCCGCGCCTCGTCAAGGTTTCGTCCGGCTCCGGTATACTTGATTCCCATGTCGCTGAGACAGAGGATCGTATCAAGCATACCTTCCGTGCCGTGGTCCATGATGTGGTTATTGGCAATGGAAACGATATCGAGCTTTATATCCGTGAGGCTTGCGGCGAACAGTGGGTTCAGGCGGAAGACATAGGGCTTGTTGCCGGCTGGGTCGTGATTGGTTGTAATAGGCGTTTCCAGGTTGGCGAATACCAGGTCATATTCCTCCATAAAGGACGCGATTTGGTGGAAAGGGTAGTCAGTTCCCTGTTTTTTCATGGCATCATTCGCCCCGTTTGCCAGAAGTATGTCGCCCGTGAGGAGAAGGGAAAAGCTTTTTTTGGAAAGAAAGGTCATCTCCTTTTCCAGACGGGCAATCCGCTGATTCAGGATAGCGACTTCCCCGGATAATTTCTTGTTTTCCTGAAGGAGCATTCTTGTATCGCTGCTGCCCCGGGAAAAAAATGGCAGGGAACCGCACTGCAGAATCGGGACGATCATCAGGAGAATAAGTATGCGTTGAATGATCAGTTTTCCTGTCATGAAGCCGGTCACCGGTCTATCTTCAGCGCCAGTCTCTGCCGCACCGTAAGGGCGTGCCAGGTTTTCACTATGAGGAAGAGGATGACCGCGGAAAAAATAATAGATGCTCCCGAAGGTATTTTCAGCCAGTGGGCCGCCATGAGACCGGCAAATGACGAGGTAAAACCGAATACGATGGAGAGTCCTATGATTTTTTTAAAATCGCCGGTCAGGAGCCCGGCCGTAACCTGCGGTATGGTAAGGAGCGATATGACCAGAATGATGCCCACGACGCGGATGGTGATCACTATAGTGAGTGCTACCAGCGCCAGGATGAGGTAGTTAAGGGCGCGTACGGGCATGCCGCGTGTTGTTGCGAATTCTTCATCGAAGGCTATGTACAGGATTTCGCTGAAGAATAAGGTGAAAATTAATACGGTGACTGCCCCGATTGCGGCCATGATGCCTATATCAACCCAGGAAACGGTAAGGATACTGCCGAAAAGATAGCTCATGAGATTGGGAGCATATCCCGGTGTTATGAAGACGAAGATGATTCCAACGGCCATGCCCAGGGACCAGAGGACGCCGATCAGTGAATCGGTACGCATGTTGGTGCGCCTGGAAAGAAATTCGATACTGAAGGCCGAGAATACGGCGAATACGGCGGCACCGATTATGGGATTGAACCCGTAATAGTATCCCATGCCAATACCGCCGAAGGAAGAATGGGAAATACTTCCTCCGATGAATACGATGCGGCGGGAAACTATATAGGTGCCGATGATCCCGCAGGTGAGGCTGGCAAGAAGGGCAGCCAGAATGGCCCGCTGAAAAAACGGGTATGATAAAAGCTCGAACATGTTATTCTCCGTGCTTCTTCAGTATGGTGTGAGGCATGTCACCGTGTCCCACTATCCTGACGGGGCAGTTGTATGTCTCCATGAGTTCCTGCGAAAATTCACTTGAACCGTGATAATGCAGGGTTCCGTTGATACAGGCGATGTTTTTCACCGATGATATGATAGTGCCGATGTCATGCGATACGAGGACGATGGCCATACGGTCGTTCAGCTCGACGAGAATTTCGTTCAGGTCCTGGGAAAAGCTGCTGTCTACGAAAGTATCGGGTTCATCGAGGATCAGTATCCGGGGAGATGAGACCAGTGCCCTGGAAAGAAAGACACGCTGCATCTGTCCGCCCGAAAGCTCGCCAATAGGCCGGTCCTTCAGATGAAATATGCCGAACCTGTCGAGAATTGCCGAGGACTGCTCTTTTTGTTCCCGGGAATATCTTCTGAACAGGCCGACGGAATTCATATGACCCGAGAGCACCACATCCATGACCCGAATGGGAAACTGCTTGTCGATTATTCTGAACTGGGGCAGGTAGCCTATGGCCTTACGTGTGCCCTGCAGATCCTTGTCATAGAAGGAAACGGTTCCGCGCAGGGGCTTCAGGAGGCCCAGGATGATGCGCAGCAGGGTGGTTTTCCCGCCGCCGTTAGGCCCGATTATTCCGATAAAATCCCTGTCCAGAATACTGAGATTTATATCCTCCAGCACCAGGGAGTCGGCGTATCCCGCCGATATGGATTTGAGTTCCATGATTTTATTCATAGTGGTTTAACGGTTCACTCCAGTTCCGTTTTAAATGTCTTTGCGGTGGTGCGCATATTTGCAATCCAGTCGCCCTCGAGAGGATCGAGATGGACCACCTTTCCATGTATGTCGCCGGCCAGGGACCTGGCGTAATCCAGGGGCTCCTGTTTCTGGACGAATATCACCCTGATTTTTTCCCGGCGTGCCATGTCCACGATGTCTTTTATATGCGTAGGGTCAGGTTCTTTACCCTCGATTTCCATGGGGATCTGGGTAAGCCCGTAATCCCGGGCGAAATAGGACCAGACGGGATGATAGACCAGGAATTTTTTTTCTTTTACCTGTTTCAGTTCGCCTTTGATATAGATATCAAGTGCATCAATATCGCTCATGAAGGCCTGAAAGTTATTTCTGTAGAGAGTCGAACCGGCCGGGTCTATGGCGATAAATCCTGCCAGGATATTTTTAGCCATTATTCTCACTGCCGCCGGTGAAAGCCATATATGGGGATCGATGCCGCTGTCATGGCCATACCCGGTGTGGTCGTGATGATGGGCGCTGATGAGGTTTACTCCCTCGGAGGAATCGATAATCATCATACCGCTTCCCGTCGATGTCATGCTTCTCAGGAATGCATCCTCAAGAGGGAAGAGGCCTGTTTTGAAAAAGGCCCTGGACCTGCTCATTTCGATCATTTGCTGTGATGTCGGCTCGTAGGTGTGGGGGCTCTGACCCGGCGGTATAAGCACGTTGACCTTGAAGCCCGGTCCGCCGATACGCTGGACAAAATACTGAAGAGGAATAATGGAGACGGAAACGATATTCCCCTGTTCCTCCATTTTTTTACAGCCCTGGGCCGCTATAACCAGGACTGCAATGATAAGAATAATAAAGGTGGTTTTTTTCATGGATTTGGTTCCTGAACGAATGAATGCCACGGCAGATTCCCCTCCCGGGGCATTCATCTGTGGATTGCCGCATAATATTGTATCCGACAGGTTGTATAGTCGAAAATGTCAGGCTATTCCGGTACTACTGCGAAAGTTACACGCCGCTGTCCAGCCGATTTGGGATCAATGCCTGCTTTCAGTTCCGATGAGCCCACACCTTTATAAGTCAGTTTCGGTGAGGATATGCCCTGTCGTCTCAGGGACTCCTGAACCGCCTTTGCCCGGTCAGTGGATATTTTGATGTTTCCCGGTTTGTCCCCTTCAGGATCTTCCGGTCCGCGGGCGTCGGTATGTCCTTTCACCTGGAGCACATATCCCTCGGGCAATTCGCTGATGATTTTTTTCACAACAGGGGCGCTCATTTTAGCCCACTTGTCCCATTTTTGAGCGGGAACCTCTGTTCCTTTGTACTGAAAGCCTTCCACGGGTATTTTTTCCAGTTGTTTGTTGGAGGCCTTGACCCACAGGGAGTGATCGACCGATGTGGTCTGCACAACGGGTTCCTTTTTTTCCGTTGATTTGCAGGAAATACCGAAAACGAGAGAGAGAACAGCCATTGATACGATGATTTTGTTCATGTTTTGCTCCTTTATTTAGGTTTATTCACATTATAATAATATAATGTATATGAAAACGTCTACAATGTAAAGAGTTTTCTTAAAGCCGGCAGGGCCACGAAGGTTCCGATTGATGATCCTATCGACGAAAGAATGAACACCAGGAATATTTTCGTGATCCGGTTGGTCCACCAGTTCCGAAATCGAAGGGTTTTTTCCTGTATCTCCTCAAAATCCCGGACACGGGGTTTCACGAGAAAAGTCTGTACAATGGCCGTAACGAAACCGGCACCGATGGTGGGATTGAGGCTGGTTATGGGGGCGGCGATGAATCCAGCCAGCATGGTCAGTGGATGGGCAAAGGCCAGGAGACATCCCAGGGCAGTCAGGGTTCCGTTGACCGCAATCCAGTAGATTATCACATCCTGGGCCACATCCTTTCTCCCGCTCATGAATCCCCAGGCGATCAGGGCGATAAAAATGAAGGGAATTATCCAGGGGATTATTTTCCCTGCCGATGACGGGGGCGGGATGATGTTGAGTTCAAACTTTTTCTCTTCACCGATCCGGTTTTCGAATTCCTTGAGCATGCCGGGAACATGGCCGGCTCCTACCACAGCCACGGTAACAGTGCCGAGATTCGCCTGTATTTCCGCAGTCAGGTACTGGTCTCTTTCATCGATGAGGACCTTTTTGGCCGTGGGCAGCTCGTCCTCGAAGGTCCTGACAATGTTTATGATGGCATCCTGGGTCTTCAGCTCTTCAATGTCTATATCATCAAAGTCCGAGTCGTCGGCCGTAAACAGGCTGGCGAGAAACCTGATTTTATGCCAGAAAGGAGTCATCCGGTAGGCTCTTTTCAGGGTTGTGCCGATATTCCGGTCTGCCAGGATGAGACGGGTGCCGGTTATTTCAGCCATTTCAATGGCCTTCTTGAATTCCATGCCCGGTTTGCTGCCGGTTTTTTCCGAGATTTTTCTCTGATATGAAGCCATTATAAACTGACCGATGAAAAAAAAGAGCTGCTTCTTCCTGATGATCTCAATTATATCCAGATCTTCGTAGAGCTTTTTCTTTGTCATGGCCTTATGGCGTTGTTCATCCAGCTCAACACATATGGTATCGGGTTGTACTTTCCGTATAGTTTCTTCTACAAGATCAATCGATGATGAGGAGACATGGGCAGTTCCTATAAGATACAGCTTTTTACCATCGGGAAAAGTGAGAAGGTTTACATTCTGTTTTTCTTCTGTAATGACGGGCTTCAGGTACATATTCATCAGGCGGTTCCATTCCTTGTAATGACGTGAATTATGGACAATATGAGTGGTTTCGGTTTTTGGCAAGTCAAATTTTATTAATCAGGCAGCGATGGAGTGAATTTTCAGGTCCGTGGTGAGGCGGAAAATCACCTTGGCAGTTCGCTGAAGTATTTAATAAGCATGACCTGGTTCCCCTTTTCATTATACTGAACCCGGTCAAAGGCATTCATGGTCATGGCAATTCCACGCCCATGAGAGAGCATTTCTTCATTAGCGGTGTTTATAGCGTTCTTGAGGAAATGGTTGTGATCGAAACCCGCTCCGTCATCGGTAATGATATAGACAACACGATGGGTGTCGACTGAATATTCTATGGCGATTTTTTTTCCCGTTGCTTCGGGGGCAAGCTGTCTTCTTGCTATGAATTCGAAATAATGGTCCTCGTTCATGGCCTTTGATTTTTCCTCGAAGGTTATGCCCAGGTTGCCGTGCTCGATGGCGTTGATGATTATCTCCCGGAGGGCGAGGCGGAGATAATTGACGTCCCGGGTAGGCACGTACTTCTTCAGATTCCTGGTGAGCCGGTGTGTAATATCCTCGGCCGTGATAAGGAGATTCCCGATGACATATTTCTGGCGTTCTGCGTCAAAGTATTTTAACAGGGAATCGTCCAGTATCCGGGAGGCTTTGCCCAGTATCTCATTTTTGCCCTCAATGTCCAGGAACTCGAGGCGGACCTGCATCTCCTTTGGTTCTGAGATGATGGGCGAGATGAAATGTGTCCTGAACTGGATCGGCTTTTTTGTGCGGGAGAATTCATCGAGCTTCTCCAGAACCAGCTGCTTCGTCACGTAATGCTCGGCCTGGTCGCTGTATATGAGGTCAAGGAAATTGCGCGAGGAAACCGTGCCCGGATCTATCTTGAACTCCGTGAGGATGGCCCTGTTGGAAGTAATGAAATTCCAGTTCTCATCCAGGGAAAAAACTATGTCGCTGGTGCCTTCAACGAGAAGCCGGTACTTACTCTCGGAAACGCTGAGAAGGCGGTGTGCCTCCTCGATTTCATCCCTGGATCTCATGATGTCCTCCATGTTCCGCTGCTGGGAGGTTATGAGTTCCTGCTGGGCTTCATCCTTTTCTTTCTTCATTATATTGATTCTGTCGGCCAGCGCAAGAGACAGAAGTACCATCTCAAATCCTGAACCGATCTGCAGGCCGTGTTCCGTCAGAAAATTATGGGGGATCATGCCCATGACTCGCAGGGTTGAGAGAATGATTCCCACGAGGAAGGTGGACCAGGCGATGAGGTAGAAACGCGCCGACCGGTTGCCTTTTTTGAGAATGATCACAGCCGTGGGAATGGCGATGAGGATGCAGGCCAGGGGAAGAATTTGTCCTGCAACTATGGTGATGGAATAGCTTATTGCCAGGGCAAGAACAGCCAGGATGCCGCTGAGTCCCATGAGAATTTTCAGCAGCTTGTCGGCCACGGGCGTGTAATATGCCGTATCAAGAAAGTGCATGGTGAAGAAGGTGGCCATGACGATGCTCATCCCTATAAAGAAAGGATTGGCATGTATGGCCCACCAGGGGAATTCCGGCCACAGGTATTGAACGGCAAGTCCGTTCATGGCCATCTGGAACATGCCGAAGAAGAAAATGTACAGCACGTAATAGAGATAGTTTCTGTCCCTGGTGGAGAAGAATATGAACAGGTTGTATAATATCATGATCAAAATAATACCGTAGTAGATGCCAAAGGCGAACTGCTCCCTCTGTGTCTTTTTCATGAAGGATGGGGGTGTCCACAGGGTCATGGGAAATATCATCCCGTCGGCTGTTTTAAAGCGCAGGTAAAGGGTTCGGCCGGTGTCGGCGGGCATGTGGATGGAGAAAACGAAATTGCGGTGTTTGATATCTCTCCGGGTAAAAGGAAAGTCGCGCCCCGTTGTTTCCTTTTTCAGGAGCTCGAACCCCGTTTTTTTGCCCTTTTCGAGGATATAAAATTCAACGTTATCCAGGAGGGGAAATCCCACCTCCAGGAGCATTTCCCGAGCCGTGTCGGTATTGTTCGCTATGGATATGCGGGCCCAGTAAACTGATTTGGTGAAACCATAATTGGGGATTGTCCCCGGTGATGGAACAAACAGGGGGGCATGCGCTTCATCTGCTGCTTCAGTAATGGACAGGGTTCCATCAGGATCTTCCAGGGTTTCGCAGTCTTTTCCCAGGTCAAGCTTTTCCATTGTCGGTGATATGTTTACGATCCCGAGAGAAAATAAGGGCATGGGAAGCACCAGGCAGAGGAGCATTGCCGCAAGGGCTGTTTTTGGATTGGATAAAATTTTTTGTACGGTCATGGACTAGTACTGATTGTATATCTAATAATGTCATCAAGAAACAAGCAGTTTTAGCAATTAATACAGACATGGACGGGGAACTCAAGCAATTTTAATGGAAAATCGAATTTAATGAGCCGGGGAAGCGCAATAGAAATGAAATATTATTCATTTTAATAACATTTGATGAAAAAAAGGTATAATTCTAAATCGTTTTAATCGTAAATTAATACAGAAAGGGAAAAAGGAGATTCTGCCATATGTTAATAATAATGAAGATGATACTGCCGCTGCTGATTGTTTACATCCTCGATTTATCAGGCACCGACCACAGCATGGAAAAAAGGTAACGATACAGCATGTATAATTCCCATCTTCTCTATTCCGTGGCATTGTCCGTTCTCTCTTCTCCTGCCGGTACAGGTCTTTATGACCTCATGGAGCGGTCTGTCACACCGGAATTCCTTTACAAAAGCCTCACGGAAAACAGCAGGGCAGTCACGCAGCCTTTTGTGGCGGTACGGTATTCTCCCGATCCCCTTATGGCGGCCCGGGAAATTCTCGCGGAGGCCGAAAAGGGACAAATCGGCGTTACGGGATACTGGGGCAGTGACTATCCGCCTCTCCTCCGTGAGATATCCCATCCGCCTGTGGTGCTGTATCATCATGGTGCCCTGGACCTGGAGCCTGCCATAGCAGTAGTGGGAACTCGTAAACCCGATCATGCATCGCTGAAAGTAACTGAAAGGATTGTATCGGACCTGGTGTCCTGGGGCTTTTCCATCGTGAGCGGTATGGCCCTGGGCATAGACCGGGCCGCCCATACGAGCGCCCTCTCGGGAAAGGGAAGGACCGCGGGGATTCTGGCCAACGGCATTGATATTCTCTATCCCCTGGGGAACCGTGATCTCTACGACAGAATACGGAGTACCGCTGGATCGGTGCTGGTTTCCGAGTATCCCCCGGGAATTCATGCCGGAAAATGGACCTTTGTCCGGCGGAACCGCATAATAAGCGGCCTGTGCCCGGCTACGGTTGTAATCCAGGCCGGTGAACGGAGCGGTGCTCTCATAACGGCACGTTATGCGACTGAGCAGAACCGCGAAGTCTTCGCATGTTCGGGACACAGCTTTGATGAATCATACGGCGGGTGTCACCGGCTCATTCGGAACGGGGCTCACCTTCTCGCAAAAACCGCCGACATTCTCGTGGAGCTGCCTCCCCGTACGGAGGCGAAGGGCAAGGAAGAAAAAGCAGGCAGGGGGGATATTTCCGAGCCTGAACCGTCCCTTCCTCTTACCGGGACCGATTGCGGGGAAGGGGCATATCCTCCCGATTCACCTCCTTACCGGATACTGAAATACCTGGGAAATGCCGAAGTTGATATTGATACGGTGATCCGGAATATTGGTCTGACCACGGAAAGCATCCATGAATCCCTGGTACTCCTTGAACTGGAGGGCAGGGTAAGCCGGAAGGGAAATGTCGTTTCCAGATCAGGGGGCGGGAAATAATACCATATCATTGATGTATTGACTGTATTTAATAAGGAAGAAACCATGAAAGTTAAGTATCTTTTTGTTGCCATCATCTCACTATTGATGATTATATCCATAAGCCAGATATTCTCTATTTACCCTTACGCCGAGGATATTCTGCCGTCGTATAAATCGGGATATTTCCGTGAACTGGACAGGAAGTGCGCTGTTATCAGGGACTCTTTTATCAGCATTAAAAGCATGAGCAAGCCCGTATACGGCTGGATTTTTCTCGATGATATCAAAACTGCCCACGCCATATCGGTCAATATCTATGACAGGGCTGGATTTCATATTCCCTTACCGGGGGAAAAATCTCCGGTGCCCGGCAATGATATCGTAAAGTTTTTGTCGGAAAATGGTTCAGATCTGTCTTCGCGCATTCATGATGGGAAATATTATACAATTATGGCAGTCAAGTTTGAAAAAAAATGTTATTATTGTCATGATCATGGCAAAAACACGGAAATTGCCGGTGTGATGACTTTTGAGCAGGATTTTGATGCCCATATCTATTATTCCCTTGAGAGGATTATCATCTTTCTTGTTATTTCCATTATTTTAGCCGGCGTGCTCTTCCTGCTTGTCCGATGGGAGCCGGTTCGGAATATAAAAGAAATGTTTGACAAATCCTGACAATTTGTAGTGCTGACGTGAACCCCATGCTGAATGGGGAAGAAGAAACCTGCAAAACAGGACTTTTAATTATGAAAAACAAACCGAGTACGCTGGTGATTGTGGAATCACCCTCGAAAGCGAAAACGATCAATAAATACCTGGGAAAGGATTACATAATCCTGTCCTCGGTGGGCCATATCATTGACCTTCCCAAATCCCGTCTTGCCATTGATGTGGATAACAATTTCAAACCTGAATATATCACTATTCGCGGTAAGGCCAAGATACTGAATGAGTTGAAGAAACAGGCCTCCAATGTATCGCTGGTCCTTCTGGCCACTGACCCTGACCGCGAAGGCGAGGCCATATCCTGGCATCTCTCCAATGCTCTTTCACCGAAAAATAGCAATATCAAGAGAATCGAGTTCAATGAGATAACCGAGAGCGCAATAAAGGAAGCTATCAAGCATCCCCGTGAAATTGATATAGACATGGTGAATGCCCAGCAGACAAGAAGGATACTGGACCGCATTGTGGGATATAATATAAGCCCCGTGCTCTGGAAAAAGGTCAAGCGGGGCCTTTCTGCTGGAAGGGTCCAGTCCGTGGCGCTCAAGGTCATTTGTGACCGTGAAAGTGAAATCGACGGTTTCATCCCCACCGAATACTGGACACTGGATATTTCCTGTAAATTTAAAAATAAAAAATTCCTCGCATCGCTTTTTGGCTATCAGGACGAAAAATTTGAAGCGAAAAACAACGATGAGATGGATAGCGTTCTGGAAAAAATCCGTGGCCGCGAACTGACCGTAAAGGACCGGAAGGTAAAGGAAAGGAGAAGAAAACCGCAGGCCCCCTATATAACGTCGAAGCTGCAGCAGGACGCCGCCAACAGGCTCGGTTTCACCTCACAGAAGACCATGATGATAGCCCAGCAGCTCTACCAGGGCGTGGAAGTAACCGGAGAAGGCCCCCTGGGTCTTATCACCTACATGAGAACTGATTCCACCAGGATATCGGAAATCGCCCTGAAGGCCGTGCGGGAATACATCGAAAATAATTTTGAGGAGGGATCGCTTCCCCCGTCTCCCAATTATTATAAAAACAAGAAGGGAGCCCAGGATGCCCACGAGGCCATACGTCCCACCGATTTAAACCGAACGCCCCAGTCACTGAAAAACGACCTGAGCAAAGATCAGTATAAACTGTATGACCTCATATGGAAGCGCTTTGTTGCTTCACAGATGACTCCAGAGGTTTCAGAGGTCACCACCGTTATTCTTGAAGCCGACAAATATCTCTTCAGGGCCACGGGGAGCACTATTCTCTTCCGGGGCTTCTCAATCGTCGAGAAGGATGATAAAAGCGAAAAAAACCAGCTCCCGGAACTGAATCCCGGCGACAGGGTGGAAATACTTGAGTACCTGCCGGAACAGCATTTTACAACACCGCCCCCGCGTTTTAATGACGCGTCGCTGGTGAAATTTCTCGAAGAATCAGGTGTAGGACGTCCCTCGACGTATGCCCCGACCATCGACACTCTGCTGAAAAGATACTATGTTACACGTTCGGGACGACAGCTTGTACCCACGGTCCTTGGCAAGCTGGTGAACAATATCATGAGTGAACACTTCCCGGAATTTGTCGCCGTTGATTTTACCGCCAGTCTGGAGGAAAAACTGGACCTTATCGAAGAATCGAAGGCAAGCTGGGTTCAAATGCTGAGCGAATTTTACCAGCCCTTTATAGAGACAGTCAATCAGGCTGATATCAATATTGTTGATATGAAGGGCATCCTCAATGAAGAGACGGACATGGTTTGTGAATTGTGCGGCAGCAAAATGATGAAAAAGCTCGGTAAGTTCGGATTCTTTCTTGCCTGCTCCGGCTTTCCCCAATGCAGAAATGCCAAACCTCTGCCCCTGGGCAAGTGCCCGCACTGCGGTGACGGAGATGTGGTAAAACGATCATCGAAAAAGGGAAAAGGGGCCTTTTATTCATGCACCAGGTATCCCGAATGTGAATTTTTGACAAGGGAAAGTCCTTCTGAACATAAATGTCCCCAGTGCGGCAGCCTTCTCTTCGAAAAAAGGCTGAAAGGTAAGGGTGAGGAACTCCATTGTCTCAACAAGACCTGCCATTACCGGGTTGAACTTCTCGATGAAGAGGTTACAAGAAATAATACAAATACTACGGACTAAGAGTTCTTATGCTCAATGAGATTGATCAATTCATGTCCTATCTTCAATATGAGCGGAACGTCTCGGACAATACCATCGAGGCATACAATCGTGATCTGATCGGATTATATAAATTTTTATGCGGTGATTACGAGCGTCATGCGACCTGGCAGTACGAGGTGAAGGTAACGGTTCATGATGATGATATTCTCATTGAGACAATCAGCAAGGATGATTTGACCAGCTACCTGGAATTTATTTTTGACAGCGGATTGAAGCGTTCCAGTATCGAAAGGAAAATTGCCGCAGTAAAAACCTTCTTTAAATTTCTTTATAACCGTGATATAATTGCCAGGAATCCCGCCGGAAGGATTATTTATCCCAAAAAGGGGAAGCGGCTTCCCCGCTTCCTGCATCTGAAGGAAGTCAACAATATCCTCAAATTTGAGGATGTAACCTTTATTGATTTCAGGGACAGGGCGCTGCTGGAAACCTTTTATTCCACCGGCTCGAGGGTCGCTGAACTGGCCGCGGCCCGAATCACCGATATTGATATGGAGTCGGGCCGGCTCAAGGTTTACGGCAAGGGGAGGGAGGAACGATTCGTTTTCATTACGGAAGAAACACTGCAGACCATTGATAGATATTTAAAGGAAAGAATTAAAAAATTTCGGGTCCTCTCGGAACCACTTTTTGTCAATAACCGGGGAGGAGGGATTACGGAGAGAGGAATTTTCGGCATTGTCGTCAAAAGGGCCCGGGCGGCCGGGATGCTGGAACGCGTTACGCCCCACACCTACCGGCACAGCTTTGCCACGGAAATGCTCAACCAGGGCGCTGATTTGCGGGCTGTACAGGAGATGCTGGGACATCGAAGCCTTTCCTCAACCCAGGTATATACTCATACAACGAAAGAACGGCTGAAAAGGGTATATGATCAAACACATCCCCACGCCCTGCTGCATAAAAATAAAAAGAAAAGTGACTAGCTATATGGGAAGTGTGGCTTTATCAAAGGTTAAGGTGCAATTTGGATAAGAAGATAATTTCAGGGAGAAAACCGTCTCTGGTCGTATCGCTCATTCCCGTCATTTTTCTCATCGCAACGCTGACAATAACGGTTATAATATTCGGGGATAAAGCCACCTCGGGACCTGTTCAGTCCGTACTGATGCTTGCCGCTGCTTTCGCTGCCGTATTCGCCCTGACTCACGGTATCAAATGGCATGATTTGGAGGAACACGTACTCGGGACCATGGCCGATGTCATGCAGCCCATTCTGATACTGCTGCTTATCGGTGCCCTGATCGGAGTCTGGATTCTTTCCGGAATTGTTCCTGCCATAATAGTCTGGGGTCTAAAGCTGCTCAGCCCATCTATTTTCCTTTTTACGGCCTGTATTATATCCTCGGTTGTTTCCATGGCCACAGGCAGCTCCTGGTCTACGGCCGGAACCATTGGCGTGGCCCTTGTCGGTATTGGTCAGGCCATGGATATGAATCTGGGCATGACGGCCGGGGCAATTGTTTCCGGGGCTTACTTCGGGGATAAGCTTTCTCCTTTTTCCGAGACCACAAACCTGGCGGCTTCCATGGCGGAAACGCCGCTCTTTGTTCATATCCGCCATATGATCTGGACCACGACCCCGGCACTTATTATTGCTCTGATTCTGTACCTTATACTGGGTTTTACCCAGTCTCATGCCTCCTATACACCGGAAAAAATTAAAATAATCACCGATATTATTAATTCAAAATTTGATACTTCCGTTTACATGCTGCTTCCGCCCGTTATAACAATCGGTATAATGGTGAAACGATTCCCCGCCATACCATCAATTATTATCGGTATAGCTCTGGGGATTATTTTCGCCCTTATATTTCAGCCCCAGGTAGTATCCGAGATGGCTGGAAAATCAGATCTTCCCATTGGCATGGCTTCCCTGAAGACATGCCTCGATACGGCAGCCACGGGCTTCAGGTCTTCCACGGGAATGGAAATCGTGGATAATCTTCTCAACAAGGGCGGCATGGCGGCCATGCTTAATACAATATGGCTCATCCTTTCGGCAATGTTTTTTGCCGGAGTCATGGATGGCAGCGGCATGATGGGGAGTATCGCCGATGGTATACTTAAAGGTATCAGGGGTTCAGGAAACCTGGTAGCTGCCACCCTGGGCACAGCCGTTCTCGTTAACATTCTTGCGGCGGAACAGTATCTTTCCATCGTCATCACGGGAAGGATGTACAAGGAGGCTTACGATAAACAGGGCCTGCACCGGAAGAACCTGTCGCGCGCACTGGAGGATGCCGGTACGCTCACATCTCCCCTGGTTCCCTGGAATACCTGCGGCGCTTTCATGGCCACTACCCTGGGAGTGGCCACCTACCTCTATCTGCCTTTTGCCTTTCTCAATATCATAACGCCCCTGGTTTCCCTCGTCTATGCCTACACGGGATTTACTATTGAGCATGTGAAGAAAGCCGGAGAATAATTTCGAGGATACCTATCCCGCATTAAATCCCTTTTCAATGATACCGCCACCCAAAACGCCGCCGTCGTTATCATAAAAAACGGCGGCCTGTCCCGGGGATATTCCCTTCTGTTTTTCCACGAAAGTTGCTCTTACACGTTCACCGTCCTGAATCAGATGAGCAGGGACGGGCTGCTGCGTTGAGCGTGTTTTAACCAGGATATCAATGTCGTCCATGCTTGTTGCTTTCATGTAATTGATATCGCCGGCCACAAGGCCCTCTGTTTCCAGTTCTTCGCTGAAACCCGCAGTGATTGTGTTGTCGCCGGCATTTATCCTGATAACATAGAGGGGGTGTGGCGCTGCTATTCCCAGGCCGCGACGCTGGCCAATGGTATAGTTGTGAATTCCTTTATGCCTTCCCAGGATATTTCCCTCTCTGTCTACGATATTTCCCGGAGGAGGCTCTGTCCCCATCATCTTGCCGATGAATTCAGAATAGTTGTTGTCGGGGATGAAACATATCTCCTGGCTTTCAGGGCCGTGGGCAATGGAGAGGTTGCGCTTGAGTGCCATATCACGGACTTCGCTTTTAAGAAAATCACCCAGGGGAAAGAGGACGCGCTCCAGCGTGTACTGTGAAAGCCGGTATAGAAAATAAGACTGGTCCTTCACCGGGTCCTTCCCCCGTGAGATGAAATATCTTCCCTTGCCGGATATCTTTATCTGAGAATAGTGGCCCGTGGCGATTTTTTCACATCCCAGGGTCAGAGCATACTCCAGGAGGTTTTTGAATTTAATAAGGGGATTGCAGTGTGTGCAGGGATTGGGAGTCCTGCCGTTCATGTACTCACGGCAAAAGGGATCAATGACCAGGTGATAAAAATCATCGCTTATCTCTTTAACAAAATGGGGAAAATCGAACTGTTTCGCTATTGCACGGGAATCCTCGATGCTTTTTTCTGAAAAAAAAGGATTGTTCCTGTCGGCGGGAATTCCTGTTTTAAAGTTCGCCGTTATGCCGATGATATCATGGCCCATTTCCCGGAGCAGAATGGCGGCGATGGTTGAATCAATACCACCGCTCATGGCGACTGCGATTTTCATAAAGTGGCTCCTCAATCGTATTTATTGACATGGAAAATACTCGCTGAAATATGTCCACAGAAATTTGTCACCTAATCGAGGGAAAGGTCTTCATGAAGAAATCCCTGGTATGTTCCCCTCCGGGAAAATTCATCGAGAATCGTTTTCTGAACCGTACCTTTATGCAGCCCCCACAGCGGAGCCACAAGAGATTCTTCATTTCTGTCGCCTGCCAGGCGGTGGATGAGGATATCGGGCCTAAGCCGTTCTATGAAATCACAGAGCGTAGATGTATATTCTTTGATGGTGAGCATGGGGACTTCTCCCCGGTTATACAGAAGCTCCAATGCTGAGCCCTTGATCACATGGAGGTGATGAAATTTTACTCCACATACGGGAAGTGATGCCATCTCCCGGGCTGTTTCCATCATATCATTCCAGGATTCACCGGGAATGCCCAGGATAATATGCGCGCAGACAGGAATATCACTCCTTGCTGCTCTCGTGACTGCATCTCTAGTTCTTTCATGGTCATGTCCCCTGTTGAGAAAGATAAGACTCCTGTCGTGCATGGTCTGCATGCCGATCTCTACCCATAGCTCGAACTGCGGTTTTCGGTACGACGCGATGAGCTCTATGACCTGGTCATCAAGAACATCGGGCCTGGTCCCTATCATGAGGCCCGTAACCCCTGGGAATGCAATTGCCGTATCATATAATTTTCTGAGTGTGGCTGTTTCCGCATAGGTGTTGGTAAAAGCCTGGAAATAGGCCAGATACCTGGTGGCGCTGTCGGAGCGTCTGAAGTTGTCCCGTGCAAAGGTCATTTGTCGCTCGATATCGGTAGTTCCACTGGTTGTGGGTGAAGCGGACCCGTCGTCGGAGCAGAAAATACATCCTTCGCTGCTCAGGGTGCCGTCCCGGTTGGGGCAGGAGAGCCCGGCATTTATGGGGAGTTTAAGTATCCTGCACTTGTATTTATTCCACAGGTAATCGCCGAAAAAATTATAGGGTTTTCCGGACCAGGAACCGGGGTTAAAGGTCTTTGATTTTGTTTTCACTGGCGAAAAACGAGTTTTTCAAAAATTGCTGATTCTGGTATTTCCCGGAATTTAAATGAACACTGGATATTTTTTTCGCGTCGCGGATATTCAGGTTTTTATCCAGGTAAACGATATATATACCTGTATAAAAATTAATCTTTTTCGTATATCTTTCCCACTTCGTTTTATATTTTTTATCTTTTTTGGAATAATATTTTACTTTTTTGTGACCGACTCCATGGGCATTGTTGAAGGAGTTCATAAGACGGTTCATTGTTTTCTCGTCGGGCTCAAGGGCGTTGTATACGGCATCCCGGAGGCTCTGGTTGTCATCAACGGCCAGAATTATCGGAGTCCATCGCGATGCCCGATGTACAGGTACGGAAACCGACGCAGGAGTCTCTTCAAGCCGGGCTTCGTAATCTTCCCGGAAAGCCCTTCGTCTTCCCAGGTAAGCTGAATATTTTTCCTGGTAGGCGGAATAGATGGGTGCATAGCTTATGCATCTTCTGGCATTTCGAAAATATTTTCTTGCTGTCTTCCTGCGTTTTTTATTACTGTTGATCAGTCCCCTGTTGAAATTATATTCAGCATTCTGTATGCGCTTTCGTATGGTGCTGAAATAGGCAATGTGGCCGCTGAAAGGGCTGTTTCTGAACTTTTTTTCCATAGTTGTGATGGTATTGACGACATTACGGGTCTCGCCCTTTTTGGTGTAGTATACAGCTATGCGGGACAGCTTCAGCAGTTCCACTCTGCTGTCAGTTTTTCCCTCTTTCTTTTTAGGTTCCCTGCCGGAAATATCCACGGCGAAGACGTCTTCGATGGTTTCCAGAAGCATTTCGTACTGGGCCTTTGTGAGTATATCCTGATGTGCGGGATCCGCCAATTTTATTTCTTCCTTGGGATTGGAAATAAAACCTGACTCGTAAATAATGGATACGGGGAAATCGACAAAATAACTGAAGCGGTCATCGCCGACGGCTCCGAAATCCCAGCTGTTGGGAGTAAGGCCTTCTTCCTCGAGTCGATGCTTTAGCTTTACCGCATATTGCCGTGAAAATCCGCTGGAATCCAGCGGATTATACAGCGTGAGAAATCCAGAGTAGGTGTCATCGACGTATCGCAAAATTTTGCGGCCGCGGCCGTCAAGGGTTATATGTATGCCCGGGATATTGGATTTGCCGCTGGCCTTATAGCTCATGGACACGTTGTTGAGATGTTCCGAAAGTATGATAAAGGCATTGGATTCCTTTGCCATGGCAACGGATTTGGAAAAGGGAATATTGTTATAGACTTCACTGTCTTCTTCGAGCACTTTCATATAATCGGTAGTGCTTTTTATAGTGACGTGCGGGTTGTCCTTGAGGAGCTTATATAATTTCCTTGAGAGTTGGATGGAGTAATACTCTTCTGGCTTACCTGAACAGCTCAGGCGATGCGTTATTTTACCGCCCTGCCATTCTCCGTTTGAGAGCTTCCCGTGGGCCGGGTCGAAGAATATAACCAGCTGTTTTTTCTCTTTCAGGTTCTCATATAGATTGCCGTAAATAGAATCAATCCGGTTCACTATGTCCAATATTTCGCGTGTTTCCTGGACGCGTTTTTCAGCTTTCAGGATGGCTTGAATGGATTGCGGTTGTTCGATGCTGATATTTTCTTCGGCATATGATACCGGATGTATAATAAGTAAAGAAGTCAAGAGAAGAAGTGAGGATAGGGCAGATACTTTTCCGATCATAGTTATTATCACATTCAATAAATTTAGGTTATTGCCATAGAGAACCATTCAGCGTAATATATGGTTATAATAAAAATATCGATTATTATCAAGAAAATATTTGCAATTTTATTGAATTAATTGAAAATAAATCCATATAATCGGAATTTATAGGTTATTGTTGTACATATTGGAGAATCGTCATTTAAAAGACGGAGAGGATCATGAAAAAAGAATATATTAAATATGAGAAACTGTCCCTGGAAATCAAAAAAGACATCGAAAGGCTCCATAATGAAAAGATGAAGCAGAACAGCTCCCTCTCCATAGAAGATACCATGATTGACTGGTTCACGGACAATTTTGACAAATGGCTTAATGAGAATTATGCCGGCAGTGATGATGCCGGTAATAAGCGTCGTCATTTCAGGCTTGATATTGAAATCCCCATAACAATTATAGATACACTCATTGAAAGTGCCGGCGATGATGAAGATGCCTTGACCCTGGTGGGGAATGTTATAAATATCAGCCGCGGCGGACTTTATTTCAAATATAACCGCGCTATTGAAGTTTCTTCCATCATAAAAGTCATGATTGACCTGAGCCGCGTTGACAAAGACCTTGAGGACGTGGAGGCTCTGGCGATGGTTGTCCGCTGCGATAACCTTGAAGATGAGTACGGCATCGGCATTATGTTCAGCAGTATCTACGACTCCGACAAGGAAAATCTGGAAACGTTTATTTTTAAAAGCCTGGCTTATTATATCTATACAAACAGGTGAGACGGCTGGAGATATTATTTTCTCAAGATGCAGCCGGTGGGCGGGGTTTATTGTCCTGGAAGCGTATTACGTTTATTATTCCCTCGGTTTTGATATGGTATTTACATGTCTCTGCAGATTGTCGCGTTCGATATCATAAAAGAAAACATAATTGTTCTGGCACCGGATGTCCTTCTTGATGAGCATGCCGTAGGTATTGACGATATTGATTATTTCCGCCGTTGATTTCTGATTAACAATTCTGTTTTCCGATATGAGATATTTTTGAAGTGTGGATATGGCCCTTTTTCTTGCCTTTTCCTGGACAGCGTCTATATCGGACTCACATTCTTCCACGGGAGCCAGAATGATTATGCGGAATGTGCGGTCAGAAATAAATCCTTCCTTCATATATCTTTTTTCAAATTCTTCGGGGCTGAGATTCTCTATGCTGCATGATGTGCTTTTATTATCAGCATTCTCCTTTACCTTCTTACCGGAGCATGAAAGGCCGGGTATGAGCAGTACTAATGATAATAAGAATAAAAGGAGTCCATTGATATTTTTGTTCATTGAGTGCCCCCTGAAAATGTGATATGTATCATCTGGTTTGCGACTATTTGCATTCGATAGAATCAATGTCACGTCTCAGGCCCGATTTCCTGATGCGGTATACGAGGACAACGGAATAGTCTTCCCTGTAGTATTCCTCGGCTATATATCCGTATTGGATATATCTGCGGACCGAGGCCTCGATTTTTTGCCGTGCAGGCACCGGGTTTATCGCCGGCTGATTTTCTCCCGGTTTATCCGCATGAATATTTTTTGCGCAGATATATTCCACCAGATCGTTTATGGCCGTTTCCGGACATCCGACCTTTGCCTTGAGGAAGGCGCTCTCCCTTTGTTCAACCAGCCCGCCTGTATCCTTGTCGGGCGATTCGGTTATCACTGTCTGAAAACAGTCATCATTGATGAATCCCCTGTGGGTAAAATTATTCATTGATTCATCATTTATCGGCGCCGATGAGCAGGAGATAAATGCCACAGCTGCCCATATGGCCAGCTGTGTTATAATGGTAATTCCTTTTTTCATTGTTTTCCCTTCATCAGATTGATGATATTCTGAATCTGGTCAGCTTTGGGATGATTGGGCTGCATTGTGAGAAGTTTTTCGAAGTGAAAAATGGCTTTCTGATTATCCTTCAGTTGTCGGTAATATATCATACCCATCTCTTCATGAGCTTCATAGAGGTTTTTGTTGAGCTGTACCGATTTCTCTAAGGATTTAACGGCTTCCTGGTAATTACCCTTATCCCTGTAGGCAAGGCCGAGGAAAAAGTGCGACTTGGAATCCGTGGGCTGTATACTCAGGCATGTTTTGTATTCCTCTATTGCATCTTCATACATTTTTGATTCACGATACGCGTTGGCCAGGTTGAAATGAGCCTCGAACGAACGGGGATTGTTCGACGTCGCGTTACGGTACTGTTCAATGGCTTTGTCAAAGAGCTTGTTTTTCGCATACAGTTCTCCCAGGTTGATGTATGCCATGGTGTAAGAGGGATTGATTGAGATTGCCTTGGAATAATTCTGTATGGCGCTGTCATCATTGTCCAGGGCTTCGTAGGCTTTCCCGATCTGGTAATATGAGGCGTAATCATTGGGTTTTATTTCGGCCGAGCGGTTAAAGAGGGCTATAGCCTCGTTGTATTCCTTCTTGGCGTTAAGGATAAGTCCGCTGTTGAAAACGGCCTGGTAGTACTGGGGATCCAGGGTGAGGGTTTTATTGTAAAATTGCTGGGCGTTGTTGTATGACTTCATTTCATGATACGTCTCGGCCAGCTTGAAGTTCGTATCAGGGTTGTCAGGCCGCAATTCCAGGTCCTTGGTGAAGTACTGTAAAGCGGTAGGATAATTTTTCGCCTCCAGGTAGATGTTGCCCAGGTTGAAATAGGCCCGATCCATCTTCGGGTCCTGTTCAATGGCTTTTTTGTTGTCCTTGATGGCGCTGGTATTATCCTTAACTGCCATATAAGAAAGGCCCCGTGAATAATATGCTTTCGGAAAATTGGGCTGATTGTAGATGGCCTGCGTGAATGATTTGATCGCGGGATCGTATTTTTTTTCCATGTAATAAATAAGACCAAGGCGGTAGTGTGACTCGGCATTTTTGGGATTAGCCAGAAGCGAATCATGGAAAGATTTTTTAGCATCATCATACATCTTGTTATGCTGGTAAATCCTTCCCAGCCAGTGGTGTGAGTAATCATCGTTTTTATCGACATCTACGGCCTTCCGGTAAGCCTTGACAGCGTCATCAAATTTTCTTTCCTCCCGCAGTTTGTCGCCCAGCTCCCTCCATTTGATTGCCGACTCTTTGACATTGTTACCTTTTTGGAGCGGTTTTTTAGATGTATCGGAGATATCCGACGATTGATCCGGTATGCCTTGATTGTCGAGGTTGTCGCCGGAAGATGTATCGGAAACATCCGTGCGGTCAGCCGAGGTGTCGGTTCCGCCTTTGCCGGAATCAATCACTGCTACAGCACGGTCTTTTTTGAGTTTGGACAGGGCATCGGCATATTTTCTTTTCAGCTCCTTGTCTCTGCTGTTGTATTGCAGGGCAGCCCGGTAATATTTTGCCGCATTTTCGTAATCTTTATCTTTGGCGTAAATATCGCCGATGCGCTCCGCCGCACCTGCATCAGCCTCATTGATACTGAAGGCTTTTTTGAAAGCATTCAGGGCTTCGTCTGTTTTTTCCTGCCTCAGGAGGGATTCTCCTTTTCCGCGGTAGAACTTGGATTTTGAGGGATCAAGGGCGATAGCTTTATCGAAATTATCAATGGCTTGATCGTATTTTTTTATCTGATGATAGAGATTGCCAAGGTTGTAAAAATTTTCTGCTTCCCGGGGATTTGCCTTGACCCCCTTTTCCATGGTGGAAATGGCGCCTTTCATGTCACCTTTACGCATTTGATGCTGGGCAATGTTCCAGTAGCTGTCAGGATCGGCAGGGTCTATTTTTTGAGCCTGTTTATATTCTTTAAGAGCCTTTGTATGTTCGAGCTGTTTATCGTAAACATTCCCGAGCTTGTTGTATGCCCTGGGATAACGCGGTTTAACCGATTTTGCATATTGAAAAGTTTTAATGGCATTATCGTAATCGCCCTTGAGGGCATAGGCATGGCCAAGTTCATTAAGGGCGTAATAATCCCTGGGATTGAGCTTCAGGGCTTTTTTGAAATAATCTATTGCTTCATCAAAATCTCCGGCATCCTTGTAAAGGGTTCCGATTTTTGTCAGGTATTCCGGGTTCGTGGGATCGGTTTTAAGAAGCTGCATGTAGAGCTCAATCTGTTTGTAGCGCTGGTCTTCAACTTCGGGGATACCGTTCGATTTGAAAAGGAAATATCCTCCCGTCAAGAGGAGAAGAAGGAGTATCCCTCCAGCTACAATTTTTTTTGAATCAATATTGTTCAACATAATTCCTCCTTCTATAATTCATCATCGAGGTACAGTCCCTCAACTTTTTTCTTGGTTTTTTTCGATTCATTCCCGGCCTTTTTGTCACTGGCTTTGTGCTCTGCCGTGGTCAGTGTCGCGCCGCCCAGCAGGAGAGCTTCTTCAATGGTTACTTCGCTGCCCGGCGGAGGCAAAATAAAATTTGGATCTTTAAGGAGCTGAATGACCCTTCGTATGTTTTCATACTGGGGGTCCTCAGGTGCAGCGCGGAGATAGGTTTCCCAGCTGCGTATTGTATTTTCCTTGTCGCGGACAATCATGAGATAGGTGAGGCCAATATGATAATGGGAAAATTTCAGCGTGCTGTCCACGTCAAGGGCTTTCTGAAAATTTTCAATGGCCATGTTCCCGAGTTTCTTGTAATAATATATCTGGCCGATTCGGAAATAATTTTCCGCTATATCGGGTTTGAGGTCAAGAGCCTTTTTATAGAGATTCAGTGCTCCGTCATAATTTTTTTTGTTGAGTAGAATATCGCCCAGGTACGAATAGGTCAGAACATTTTCAGGATCCTGTTTCAGGCTCTCCTGGAAAAGGACTTCAGCCATTTCAAACTTTTTCTGGTAGAAATATTTCACCGCTTTCTTGTAAGTATCATTCTTTTTCGCTTCTACCTGGGAAAAGGCGGTATGTGAGGGCGCGGCACATAAAGCCAGGGTGATCAGAAATATTTTTCCCACTATTATATTTTTCATTTGTCTTCCCAGCCTTGCATATAATTTACATGATGTATTCCCGATGTACATTTATCTATTAGACAGAAAAGATATAAAATTGTTCTGCAAATATTTCCGGTTTTATTTAAATGATTTATTGTGCTTGCCTTATGAAGGTTTTTTTTGAAAGACAATCATTTCAATACCGGCTTCTTTTACCATTTCATCGGCCAGCGGATCAACATAGGGTGAATTGAATATAAATTTTGTGATGCCACTATTAATGAGCATCTTCGTGCAAATGGAGCATGGCTGATGGGTAACATATATGATTCCGTTCCTGATCTGAACGCCATGATACGCGGCCTGGATTATGGCGTTCTGTTCCGCATGGAGCCCGCGGCAAAGCTCGTGTCTTTCTCCTGAAGGGACATTAAATTTGGTTCTCAGACAGGTTTCAGGTGTGCAGTGAGATATGCCGCTGGGCGGGCCGTTATAACCGGTAGTAAGTATTCTTTTATCCTTGACAACGACCGCGCCTACGTTGCGGCGTATGCAAGTGGAGCGAGTTGCCACATCTTCGGCAATTTTCATAAAATAATCATCCCATGAAGGGCGGTCTCTCATTGTGATACCTCATGCATAAATTTGATTTCGGTTGATACAGGCACGGAGAGATTGAGTGAATACCGGCTTCCAATACTATTCCAGAGATTCCAGGTATCATTTCATCTCTTAATTTCCTGCTGTCAGATTTAAGGATCAAAACGCTTTGACGCGATTGTTTTTTATTTATATTGGAAAAACGAAGGGAGATATAGTCATACTTCATAGCGGATGAATGATATTTGTCACCCGATTCTTTGTAATAGAAAAAAACCAGGATCATCACAATAAATATAGCGTCTATAACCAGTACCATGCGCAATATTTTTTGCGTTCCGGCTCCTGCTGTCGATTGGTTGTCAGAACGTATTTGCTTCAGTGTTTTCTCTGAAAAAGTTTCCTTGTCTCCCATGGATCAATTACAATGATCTTTCAAGCTGCTCAATTCCTGTTTTTATGAGATCATATTCCCTGGTATCGACCTGAAAAGTCACCAAGTATTTTTTGAAATAGTTCAGCTGATCAATTTTCCATCTGTTTAATTCTTTCTTATTGTGGATCATGGCCCATCTCCTTTAATTTGCAAGTCTTTTATTAATAATGGGAGCTGCATATGCTGTATTATATTATCGGCTGAAAATATGTTTATATTTAGAGGATTGTTGTTAATACCGGGAATAACCTGTAGATAAAAAAAAAGGGCGCCCTTTCGGACACCCTTTTTTATATAGTGAAATGGTCAATTAGTCAACAAGTTCAAAAAGACCAGCTGCGCCCATTCCGCCGCCTATACACATGGACTCGATACCATATTTCTTACCAAGTCTCTTCATGTTGGCAATGAGAGTAGCAGCAAGTTTTGCGCCGGTGCATCCCAGAGGGTGACCGAGAGCAATAGCTCCACCATTGACGTTTATGATTCTTTCTTTGCTGTCGGACAGGAAGTATTTTTTGTCTCCAATGCCGATTTCCTGTGCGCAATAAAGTGCCTGTGATGCAAAAGCTTCGTTAAGCTCGAAGATGCCGTTTTTAATCATATCATTGATGTCCAAACCGGCCATTTTCAGAAGCTTGGGAATGGCATATTTCGGGCCAACACCCATTTCGTCAGCTTTACATCCGGCAACTGCATAGAGTTTGAATTTGGCTACGGGTTTTACGCCGTATTTTTTCAGGCCATCTTCGCTCATAAGCAGGGTAGCGGCTGCGCCGTCAGTGGTCTGTGAGCTGTTACCGGCTGTTACAGTTCCGCTGTTAGCAATAGTTGGGTTGGCAGTAGAAAAAGCGCCTCTCAGCTTGCCAAGTCCTTCAACTGTTGTTTCGGCTCTTACACCGTCATCAAAATTCTGCATGAAGGTTTCTTTTTTTACAGAACCGTCTTTCTGTGTCACATACTTGACGGCAGGTGTTTCAACGATCTCTGTAAAATAGCCGTTCTTCTGAGCTTCGGCAGCTTTCATGTTTGAATGAAATGCGAATTCATCCTGCATTTCACGGGTGATATTGTAGCGGCGTGCAACATTTTCCGCCGTGATACCCATTGAAATGTAAACATCGGGATTTTCCTTTGCCCACTCGGGGTGAGGACGAGGCATGTTGCCGCCCATAGGTACTATGGACATGGACTCACAGCCCGCTCCGATGCAAACATCTGCCATTCCCGTCATGATCCTCATCGCTGAAAGAGCTATGGCTTCCAGACCGGAAGAGCAAAAACGGTTTACTATTGCTCCTGTTGTTTCATCGGGGAATCCCGCCATCTGGGCGGCGATCCGACCGAGGTTAAGCCCCTGTTCGGCCTCGGGGAATGCGCATCCGAGCATGATGTCTTCAACGGCGGCTTTTTCAACTTTGGCGCGAACCATAAGCTGCTGCAGCGCGTGAACAATTAAAGACTCAGGCCTGGTCTGTGCAAGAGCACCCTTGTTACGTCGACAACCGGGGGTTCTTACTGATTCAACAATATATACGTCTCTCATTGATATTCCTCCTGAAATCGTTATTAAAGATAAGTTATATCATCAACGGCTTTCCTGTTGCCAGGATATGTGCTGCCATTTTCTGAGTATTTTCAGTCTTCCACAGCTCAACGAAGGCTTCTCTTTCGAGTTTCAGCATGTAGTCTTCCGATACATAGCTGCCGGGCTGTGCATCACCACCGGAAACAACGTATGCGATTTTTTTCGCAATCGTCATCATATGGGGAGTGATATATCCACCGCTCTTCATGTTAAGCATTTCTGCGTCGACCATACCCTGGGCCGCACCACCCATAACTCTGATGGGAGTTTTTGCCGGAGGAACGTATCCGTCTTCAACCATTCTGAGAACTTCCTTTTTGGCTTCGCCAATGAGGTAGTCCTTGTTCATGATGATTCTGTCTTTGGGGCCCAGGAAGCCGTTATTGCGGGCTTCCATGGCTGACATTGAAACCTTTGCCATGGCTATGCTCTGGAAGCAGGGCAGGAAGAAGTCCGCCATATCCGTGATGGTTACGCATCCCGGTTTGCTTTCAGTCATTTTGCGCCACAGGTTTGTACATCCGCCGCCTGCGGGAAGGAGACCGGCTCCGATTTCAACAAGACCCATGAAGAGTTCAACGTGGGCAACGATTTTGTCCGCTGCCAGACATGTTTCAGCACCGCCGCCCAGCGTCATGCCGTAAGGAGCGGCAACTACCGGGAACGGAGCATATTTCTGACCAAAGATGGCTTTGTGAACGTTGGCAATAAAAGCGTCAATTTCAGCGAATTTTCCTGCCTTGGCAAGTTCACCCATATAGCCAAGGTCGCCGCCGGCTGAGAATGCACCGGGCATACCAGGAGCCTGGTTGCCTATGACAAGACCAATACCTTCTTTGGTGACGATTTCGCCGACTTCGGGAATGAAATCAACGATGCCGCCGTTGATGGCATTCATCTTGGTGGTGAATTCCATGCAGAATACGCCGTCGCCAAGGTCGATGAGTGAAACTGAAGGAGTTGATTTAACAACCTTGCCTGCTTCCTTCAGGGTTGAAAGGAAAATCATGTTGTCGCTCAGTATCACATCTTTATACTGTGATGAAGCGAAATCAAAGTACTGACGTTTACCGTTTTGTACTCTGTAGAAGGTTTTTGCACCGGAAGCCAGCATCTTTTCGATGTTTGCCGGTACAGCAATTTTATCGGCCTTCATTCTCTTAACAGTATCTTCCAGGCCGACGTTGTCCCACATTTCAAAGGGGCCAACTTCCCATGCATATCCCCATTTCATCGCGTTGTCAATCTCAACGATGGTGTCAGCGATTTCAGGAATACGGTTTGCGGCATAGCATACTGAACTGGAGATGAGTTTCCATGCGAATTGAGCCTGGGGGCTGTCTCCAGCAAGGACGGCTTTTTGTTTTTCTGCCAGAGTTGTTTTGGTTTTAGCCTCTGCAACGTTGGCGGGAATGGCTTTCCTGTCAAACTCTGCCTGTTCGCCTGTTTTAGGGTTGAGTACGAGTTTGGATTTTTTCCAAGTCTTGGGATCCAGTACTGATTTGTAGAATCCACCGACGTCTTTGGTTTTGTTACCGAACATTTTCTTTGCGATCATATCGTTGATGAACTGGGGAACTTTATACAGATCCCTTCTTTCATCATTTTTCAGCAGTTCGTATGAGTTTTCGCAGAGGTGGTGAATCGTGTCAAGACCGACCATGTCGGCAAGAGCGAAAACACCTGTTTTTGGAAGTCCGAAAGCAGGTCCGAACATCGCATCAACCTCAGGAACTGTTACGTCGGAATCTTTAATGAGACTCCATGCTTCAGCAATGAGTTGAACGCCGATTCGGTTTCCGATGAAGTTCGGGGTATCTTTGCCCCATACAATCCCTTTACCAAGGACTTTTTCTCCCCATTTGGAGATGAATTCACATACATCTTTTTTTGTATCGGGTCCGGCAACGAGCTCAAGGAGCTTCATGTATCGAACGGGATTAAAGAAGTGCATTATAAGAAAGTTTTCTTTGAAGCCTTTGCTTCTTCCTTCCGACATTGCTGCAAGGGGAAGACCTGAGGTGTTTGATGCTACGATTGCGGTAGGTTTGCGAATCTTGTCGATCCTTCCGAAGAGTTCCTGTTTGATCTTCAGGTTTTCAACAACCACTTCAAAGATCAGATCACATTCAGCAAGTTTGTCGAAATCGTCAGTCAGGTTGCCTAACTTGATAAGCTCAAGGTCGGCCTTTTTGTCGAATATAAGACCGGGTTTGGCCTTTTTTACTCCTTCGAGACCTGCTGTGACGATCCGGTTTCTTGCTTTCGGATCATTTTTTTCTTCGTCTTTTAGATCAAATGGAACAATGTCCAAGAGTAAAGTAGGGATCCCAGCACCAGCACAGAGAGCGGCAATACCACCCCCCATGATACCAGAGCCTATAACGGCTACTTTTTCGATCCTTCTTGTCATAAAAACCTCCTATGAAAGTCTTTCTTTGTAGAGAAAGTTGAAGATTGTTTAAGCCATTACCGGTTATGAAGTTGCTTGTCTCTTTTCTCCCCTTTTTTCCCCAAGAAAAGATAAATGGAAAAAGCATATGTGATGCTTAATGCAATTTATACAAACTCACAGTAACGGCATTAAGTAGGTTCAATTATTAATTGGCAATATAATATGTCAATATTTATAAGCATTTCTGAAAAATTAATTTTAAAAATGAAACGGTACTGATATATCCTGCGGCGGGTGTATGAGAGATACCAGTGTATGCTGAGGGCATAGGAGGAAAATTCAGATACCGTGAATATTTTAAGTTGACAATAGCATATTGGTTCAATATATGGTTGATTCTACACAGTTATACGGCGCCGTACCCAAGTGGCTAAGGGAGAGGTCTGCAAAACCTTTATGCAGCGGTTCGAATCCGCTCGGCGCCTCATTTTATCTTTCAATAAATAAATCCGTTTTAGAAGACACCCCGTATTCATAGAGTGACACTATATTCGATGAAGGTTTCGGGAAGCAGGCAAATACCTGCCCAGGTGGTGGAAATGGTAGACACAAGGGACTTAAAATCCCTTGGACCTTGCGTCCGTGCGGGTTCAAGTCCCGCCCTGGGCACATAAAAAAAGGTGAGGATATGAGCCCCGCCTTTTTTTTTATCTGTAATGCTGAAGGTGTATAAATAATTCTGCCGGGTATAGAGTGGCTATTTTCCTGTTTCCTGAGAAGTATCATCGGTAAACTCTTCTTCTATTTCTTCTTCCTCTTCTTCATCTTCTTTTTTTACTTTATCGTTGCTTTCGGTCCTGGTTTCTTCTTTTTTGTTTACAGGCTCTACTTCTTTTTGCTTTTCAGGAATCACGACTTTTTCAACTGTTTCTTTTTTTTCAACCGCCTCCGGGACAGAAGGGGCGGAGAATATGAGACTTCCCATTACCGTATTGAAAACTTCACTATATCGGTAGAACTGATCAACGGTGCCGCTGCACTCAATGGTGAGCAGTATATTTTTATGGCGGACAATAAGGACTCTCTGGATAATTTTTCTGCCCCGGGATGAATATTCGAGAAGCAGAAGTTTGCCTTTGGTTTCCCGGTCTATGGCGACTTCTCCGGTCTCAATAATTTCAAAGGCTCTTGCACCGATTCCCTTGGTATACCAGTCAACCCATTTTATCTGCTGTTGCAGCAGTTCATCACCGGCTTTGATCGCGCTTATCTTTATCTCCGTGTATGTCCCTTTCTGGAACAGAAGAATATATTTGTAGGAAAGATCGGCCTCGGTTTTTTTCCAGCACTGGGGGATCATGATACTGAAGCCGAACGTTGGATTTCCATGCCTGGTGAAGTTTTCGCCGCTGTTATTCCTGTCGCGGCGGGCCGCCGCCGGAAGGGAGATGAAAAGGATTGCGAGAACGGTGAGGATTTTTTTTTGCATAGTATCCTTCATGCCTTATCAGACTTCGTGGTAAATCTCGATATACTCCATGAGATTGATCATCCGCGGTTTTAATATATTTATAGCCTCGGCCGGGGTTGAAAAAAAGTGAATGAGCTTCATGTCTTCCGGTGATATCAGTTCCATTTCCACGAGCTTGGGGAAATTGATCAGATCATTCCAGTAATCCCTGTCATATAATAGAATAGGAAGATCGAACTTCTCAATTTTTTTCGTTTGTACCAGGGTTAGAGATTCAAAAAGTTCATCCAGGGTACCGAATCCGCCGGGGAAAACAATTATAGCTTTTGCGTGATAGAGGAACCAGAATTTTCTCATAAAGAAATAATTAAATTCAAAATTAAGCTCCGGCGTGATGAAGGGATTGCATCCTTGTTCGTTGGGGAGTTCGATGTTAAGGCCGATGGTCTTTTCCCCGGCGCGGTGAGCGCCCCTGTTGGCTGCTTCCATTATGCCGGGCCCGCCGCCGGTACAGATATAAAAACCGTTGCCAATTTTCTCCTCAAGCTCGCGTCCCATAAGGACCATTTCGTAAGCCAGCTCTTCGGCGGCAATATAGTATTTATTTTCCGGAGTAAATCGTGCTGAACCAAAAAATACCACGGTGTGGAGAATGTTTTTTTCCTGGAATCTTTTTTCAGGTTCCAAATATTCGCTCAGGATTCTGATGGCCCGCGCTTCGCGGGATCGAAGGAATTCCGGGTTGTCAAAGGCCAGTATGGTTTTTTTTGCGTTCATCTGTTTGCAGTAACCCTGATTTCTGTATTTTATTGAAGACAGTAATAAATGTCAGCCGTATCTTTTTTTTCGTTTCATGTTCAGGATGGTGCCGTCGGTATGTTTTGAAACAGAGCTGGACAGCACTTTTTCTTTGTCAATGAGATCAATGGTAACAGCGTCCATAAAATGAAGGATTATTTTTAGTCCGGCCCCGATTCCACGCAGTGGAACTTCTTCGCCGTTGATTCTGACTTTAATTTTGCTTTTTTCTGATTCCGTGGCGTAGATGATTACCTGGTCATGGTAGGAGTCGGACATGTTGTCCGGTACGGCATGAAGGACGTGGAAGATATCAAGTCCCTTGCCGTGGTCGATGATGGTGGCATCAAATTCCTTGTCGTTGATGGTGTAGCGGATGGTGATATCGCGCGTATCATTGTTTTGATTGCGATGCCGGTATTTATTCAATGTCTCCTGCACGGCATTGGTGATGGATTCATCCATGGACAGCACTATCTCATCTATATCGTCCTGGGCGTAACCGAGCTTTTGAAGATCTTTTATCAATCTATCAATTACACTGGGAACTATGGAAGTGTTTGCCGTATAGCTGTCCAGAAAACCTATTTCGCGTTCGTTCTTAACCATAAGATAGTGACACGTAGCTGTCGTGATTGTCGCCTTTATCAATTTTGATATTTATGAGCCTGTTAATCGATTTTACAATTTAAATTTTTTAGTACGAGTTTCTTACTCTAATAATTTACACCAAAAAATCAATAACTAAATTAAAATTTATATGAAAAGATCGGAATGTATTGCCGTTATAATTTTAATATTGAATTTCAATTCATTAACTCATAAGTGCCGCCGAACACGTTCCCGTTGTCAAGTTATTATCCGGATGATTGAGTAAAAATTGAATAATATTATATTTTTGTCTTTATGTCAACATTGTCTGTCCGCCCGTTCGGGTTTTGTGGGACCGGCCGGTCAGAATTCATTTTTATTACAGTATTCGGATTATTGATTGCTGAAATTAACACGATTACTATTATTGCATGCAAATTCTTTTTCTACATACTAACTAACTCTCAGGAATTATACAGATGAAAAAAACAAAAGTAAAAATATTTTTCCATACTCCAATAATACTGTTGTTATGTTTGATAGTCACGACATGCGGGAAGAAGAGAATGTTTGAAAAGGCCGATGCCCTGATCAGTACACTGTCTATGGAACAGAAGATCGGGCAGATGCTCATGGTGGCCCTTCCAGGAAAAGCCATGAATTCCGATATGGAGAAAATACTGGAAAAATTTCTTCCCGGAGGTGTTATTTATTTTGGATACAATCTCACCGACGATAAGGGCATCGCGGCGCTCACCGGGGAGATACAGATTAAGTCCATGCAAAACAGCGGTATTCCCGTATTCGTTTCCGTTGATCAGGAGGGTGGCAGGGTCGTCAGGATAACATCGGGAGTTACACAGTTCCCCGGGAACATGGCCGCCGGTGTCGGTGGAGACCGGGATCTGGTTTTTCAGTGGGCACGTATACTCGGCATGGAAATGAGAGCGCTGGGTATAAATATGAACCTGGCTCCTGTATTGGATGTAAACAATAATCCGGAAAATCCCGTCATCAATACACGTTCCTTCGGTTCTGATCCGGAACTGGTGGCGGGAATGGGGCGGGCCTACATTAAGGGGCTCCAGGAATCGCGATGCATCGCCGTGGGGAAACATTTTCCCGGCCATGGAGATACCAATAAGGACTCGCATCTCACCCTGCCGGTGATCCATTATGGAATGGACAGGCTGAAAAGAATTGAGCTTCCCCCCTTCGCCGAAGCCATAGATGCCGGCCTGGAATGTGTCATGACAGCGCATATCGCCTTTCCTGAAATTGTCGGTAATACCGATTCGGCTACTATTTCACCATTTTTTCTCACCGATGTTTTGCGGCGGGACATGAAATTTGAGGGAGTTGTCATGACCGACGATATGGAGATGAATGCCATCTCAGGAAAATACGATCTGGGTGAGGCCGCGGTAAAATCAGTACAGGCCGGTTCGGATATAATCCTGATCAGTTCTTATGGCGTCAATACGGAAAAAATTTTCAGCGCACTCATGGAAGCCGTCCGGAAAGGTGCCATCGACGAAAAGAGGATAAATGATTCGGTGAGGAGAATCATCGAGTTAAAATTACGATATAATATAATGGACTTTAAAGAGAACAGGGTAGTGTCGGGCCATGTTGAATATTCCGAAAAGGAAAAAAAACTGGAAGGGAAGGCCGGTGAAGTAAACGAGATGCTGTCGCGCAACGCCCTTTATTATTACGGCAGGGACGATCTTCTGAAGCCGGGACAGGAAACGGTAAGGGTGTTTGTTTCGGGAAGCGATGTTTTACGCCGGTCCCTGAAAAAGGATAACAACGATTTCATCGTGGAAAACATTTCCGGGTTGCAGGGAATTCTGAGGAAAATAGGCAAATCATCAAAACCCGTCATTGTCTATTATCATATTTATAAACCTGATTTTGCCGAGCTGGCCATGGTGAAGGATATGACCGGAGGGAAATACATGGAATGTGTTCTTGTCAGCAGCGGCGATCCCTTCCCGGTGACCAGGACCGGCATGTTTAAATCGTATCTTCTGTCTTTTTCGAATACGGATATCTCTCTTGAGCTTCTGGCAGAATGTCTGAACGGGGCGGTGACTCCACTAAAAAATAATTCCGTCTACCTGGGGATGCCCGGTGTGAAATGAATTATGGCCTTTATATTCATGTCCCTTTTTGCAGAAGGAAATGCGATTACTGCGGTTTTTATTCCGTAGCGGCCGATGCGGGAAGCGATGGCAGCTATCCTGCTATACGCCGTTATGTTCCCGCCCTTGTGAATGAGATAGAGAGCCGCCTGGAAGCGGCACCGGGCATCACGGTCGATACAATTTATTTCGGCGGCGGAACGCCCTCCCTGCTGTATCCCGATGAAATATCCCGTATCATCGAAACTATTGGACGACATACCGTTATTGCACCGGGTACCGAGGTATCCATTGAGGTCAATCCCCACGATCTTTCACGCGACTACCTGGAATGTGTCCGGGATGCGGGCGTAAACCGGGTAACCCTGGGCGTCCAGACCATAAATTCACGCTGGCACGACATACTGGGGAGGTCGGGAAGGGTCTGCAGCGTGGATCTTCTCGATATGTTTTTCGGCATCAGCGGTTTTTCCCATTGCCTTGATATCATGACGGGCATACCGGGACAGACCGTTGACGGGTTCCTGGAAGAGCTTGATATACTGGTGGGCTATGGCCCGGTTCATATCTCGGCCTATCTGCTTTCCGTCGAAAAAAATACTGCCCTGGCACGGCGCATGACCGCCGGCGAGGAGATGGAGAATCTTCAATATGACATCTACCGGGCCGCCATGTCCCGTCTTGTGGCGGCGGGTTATGAACATTATGAAATATCGAACTACTGCAAACCGGCATTTTATTCACGGCATAATATGAAGTACTGGAGATTCGAACCATACATGGGATTCGGGCCCGGATCCCATTCCTTCGTCGGGGGGGAGCGGTATTGCAATGAAACACCGCTGGATGACTACGTGGAAAAGAAAAATTTTACGTTAAAGATGGATGTGAGGAATCGAAGCGATGCCATGGTGGAATTCATCATGACCGGGCTTCGCATGATCCGCGGATTTACCTTCAGCATGTTCCAGGATTATTTTCACGAAGAAATTCCTCATGTCATTGTCGAAAATTTAAAAAAGATTGAAGAGAAAGGGATGGTCGCAATAAGCCGGGAGGGGGAGGACGCGCGTGTTTGTCTTACAAAGGACGGGATCATGATGGCCGATGCAGTAATATATGAAGCGGTAGAGGATATGCTGCGGTGACGGAATGCCTGCCTGCGGCGAAACAGGCATTGCTTTCGTCTGACGTGTATCCGCTTCGCTAATCCCTGATGACGAAGTATTTACTGTATGTGGTATGGAGTCTCTTGTAATAATCGGCGGTCTGTGTTCTTCCCGTCTGCGTGTAGTAATACTGAAGCAGTTCACTCGATCTGATGATGAACATGTTCATTTCCCTGCCTTTCATTCCACCGGATATTTCGGCGTTTCCATGTTTGAGCATCTCCAGGGCGAGATTGGTGTGCTGGCTGATTCTCGCCACATCGGATTTAAGGGTGATATCTTCGTTTTGAATGAGGCTGTTTATTTTTTCAGTATCGGTACCGCCAGAGAGGAGAAAATATTTTTTAATTCCTGCCATTGTCTGGCTTATCAGGGATTTGAAATAAGCGATCTTCAGCCGGTCCCTGAAAAGTTCATAGGCTCTGAGTTTATGGTCGTCCGTTTGCGGTGCCTCGTTGTATTTTGCCTTGTATATGCTGAAGGCCAGACGCTCCACCTCGCGGCAGTCAATATCCTGCACTATCATTTTTGACAGTTTATGATAGTTATTGGGGTTTCTTTCCAATATTTTAATATACAGATCAATTCCCTTGATGGCCTCCGTATAGATGGGCAGGGCCTTATGGGAGTATAATTTCTGCCCCATGTACTTTGTGCCCTCTATTATCATGGATGATTGCGCGGTGAGGAGCAGCGCATCCATATCGGGCTCAAAGTCCAGGGATGACCGTCTTTTTTTCTCTATGGGTTCGATTGGCTTCCGGGGGTGCGGAGTCTCGCTGACAGGAACCGGATCATCACCGTGAGAGACAAAATCGTCTTCAAATGTAAAAAGTTCATTGTCGGGGACGGTGGTCTCCTCGTGTTCTTTTGAGGACCCGGGTTCATCGTCGAATAAGGATCCAAAATCTAAATTGTCATCGGGCATTATGGGACACCTGGCTTTTATTAATGATATCGTGAATATAGTCCGTATAGTTTATATTTTCAATATAAAAATTTTTCTGTAGCTATTTAAAAACAGGCTGCGGAATATTAATACCGGGGATACTTAAATTGGAAACCGTACCCTGGTCAGCCTTCCAATATGTCATATACGAAATTGAACATGATCAGGTTGGAAAGCACGGCTTTCAGGGGCATCCCTTTAGTGACGGATATGAGGTGTTCATGGTCAACATCCCGGTACTCCCAGTCACCCCCATTAACCAGTATGGACCCGGCATACTCCATTGTATCCGCATCGTAAAGTTTGATCTCCATTGCTTTCTCCATAATTATGCAATCCGGTGAAATTATCTCGAATGTATCTATTGTCTATATTAACGCTGAATGTAGTGAAAATCTGTCAAGTTTAATATGGAATCTCATGGAATATAAATTCTGGGAACCCGTGAGCTTATATTGCAGAGAAACTCATAGGTAATGGTGGGGATCTTCTCGCATAATGATTCCAGGGGGATGCTGTCGGAACCATCGCTGCCAAAAAGGAGCACATCATCGCCATTATAGGCGGTCCCATCGCTGCCGATATCCACCGTGGTCTGATCCATGCAGATGGTTCCTGCCACGGGATAGTGTTTGTGCCGGATCACCACTTCGCCCCGGTTGGAGAGCAGCCGGTTGTATCCATCACCGTAACCGATGGGAAGGGTGATGATACGGGTCTGGGATTTTGTCCGGTAAGAATGATTGTAGCTGATGCCCGTATCGGCGGGACACACCTTGAAATATGATACTTTTGTCTTCAGGGTCATGACAGGGAGAAGCCTGCGCGACCCGAATTCCCGTTGGGGAAGGTAGCCGTGAGGATCATACCCGTAGAGCATGATGCCGGGCCTCACCATGGTATAATGGGACGCCGCATTGTTTATGATTCCGGCCGAATTGGCCAGGTGGACCAGTTCCGGCAGCATATCCTTTTTATCCAGGATTTCCAGGGTGTTGTCGAAACGGGCAATCTGCTCGCCGGTGAAAACCGGGTCCGATTCAGCCTTGGCGAGATGGGAAAATATTCCTTTTATGTCAATACCGGGCAGGTCATGGGAGTTCATGATGAATGATTCGGCATTATACCAGTGGACCCCGATACGCTCCATGCCCGTATCAATCTTCAGATGTACGGAAGCCCTTTTTCCCAGTTTCAGGGCCTCCTTTGATATGGCCAGGGATTTATCCATGGATGAACTGGTTATTTCAATATCATTGACAAGAAAATCGGCAATCTGGTCAGTATTAATGGCGCCCAGGACCAGTATCGGTGCAGTGATTCCGCATTTTCTCAGGTATACCGCCTCCTCGAGATAGGCCACACCCAGGTAATCGGCTCCCAGTGCGAGCAGTTCTTCCGCTACCTTGAGTATGCCATGTCCATAGGCATTGGCCTTGATCATGGCCATTATTCGTACCTGCGGTCCAATAAGGGACCTGACGATGAGAAAATTGTTTTTCAGCCGGGAAAGGGATATCTCCGCCCTGGTGGGACGATTTTTGTAGGTTTCAATGGTAGTTGGCATGGGAATACTGTATTAATTGATACGTAATTCACTGTCAAATGGAAAACATGCAAATGAAGTTCAGAAATTCTGTGAAAAATAGAAATAAACACCATACTGGAGATGGTCATACTGTTCTTCTTCAGGTGAGAGGAAGCTCCTTCCATTGGGACCATCAACTAATTTTGGGAATACGGGGATGATGGCCAGCATATCATTATCAAAGCCGAACCGGTAGTTGACCAGTGAGGTCCCCAGTGCGCCCAGAAACATGAACATCCCGGCAGAATCGATGCTGGAATCCTGCTGTTGATAGCTGCGATATTTGTACCCCATGTCCTGTTCCAGTTCAGTCTGTGAATATCCGGTTATATGGAGCAGACTCGTGGTAAACAGGGTCAGGCTGGTGCTTATCTGCGAAATACGGGCTGTTATGGTATCTATGGTGCTGTTTATCCTGCTGAAACGATCCGATGATGATTTTTCGTAATCGATCTTTATAGTACCATTGAAGGCGTCATCGAGGGTCAGAGCCTGTACGTTCAGAGACAGAAAAAGTAAAAACAAAATAGACATAAAACGAAATTTACACATTAAAATTAAATCCTGGTTGAAGAATTATTTTCTATATTTATGAATCTGTATAAGCGCTGTACTTTGCAGCCTCATTCTGAATCGTGTCAATAATTATTTTTTCTATTTCGGGGGTAATATTTAATTTTTCATGGAACATTGAGGGGATTTCGGCAATAAATTCGCAAAATTCATCTTTTGTCGGATGTTTTATCCTTAAAAAATATGAATGCAGGAAAATGGCATCATTCATTTTTTCCCGGGAACCATACAGTCCGTCGCCCACAATAGGTGAACCCGATTCAGACAGCTGGAGGCGTATCTGGTGTTTTTTCCCCGTAATCAGATGAATGCAAAGCAGGGCATAGGTGCTGTCCCGGACAAGGGTGATATACCTGAGTGATATTTTTTTCCCTTTAGTGTCATTTTCTTTGGTAATGACGGACCTGCCATCGTCGGTTCGAATGGTATGCTCCAGATTTACCCATTCTTCGGGCAATGCAGGACCTGTAGGTACCAGGGCAAGATACATTTTTATGGTTCTTTTATGAAGGAGCTGATCATGCAGTCGCCGGGCCGCCTTGGATGTCCGGGCAAAGACGATAACACCGGAAACCACCCTGTCGAGGCGGTGTACAATCCCCAGGAAAACCTCGCCGGGTTTCCCGCATGTCACCCGTATATAGTCTTTTACCAGATCATAGAGGGAAGTTTTGCCGGAGCTGTCGCCCTGGGTGAGGACACCGGCTTTCTTGTCCACGACGATAATATGATTGTCTTCGTAGATAACTTCAATCATGACATTCTTCATGAGAGGAATTACAATTCTGTTTGACTTTATCCATAACAATCATGGAGTATTGTCATCATGATATCTGTAAAGAAATATTTAACTTCAACCGGAATATGGACCTGGGTTTTGGCCGCCGCATTGGTGCTTTTTGCGGCAGGATGTATCAATGATCCGGTTGGCGAGGATTTCTTTAATGATCCCAGTAAGGTTATGGGCGGGTTTTATAAACCCTGTGCCCCCCATTTCGATGAAATTTCATATGCAATTTCAGGGGAGTTTTATAAACTTACATTGTCCTATAGTGACCCTTTTGAGGAGGACCACCTGATTCAGGAGTGTGCTGATGAAGCTGAAGATGATTTAGAGTACTTAATTTATGCCTCAACAGAGGACCCATCCACTCTTGATGATGATATTTTCCATAATAAGTATTATCTTTTTGCTTACACATATCTTTTGGGGCCGCAAACTCTTCCGGATCATTTTACTGATGGAACATATTATTTCTGGATGACCATCTGGGACGGAGGATGGGAGAGTGATCATAGTAACTACCTTCCTATAACTGTCCCATAGCATTCAAATTTTTACGGAAAAATATTTTAAAAAATACTTGCATATTTACCATACAAACTGTTATTGGTTTTCTGTCAGCGAGCGTGGTGGAATTGGCAGACACGCTAGACTTAGGATCTAGTGCCGAAAGGCGTGGGGGTTCAAGTCCCTTCGCTCGCAAAGGGAACACATTTGCGGGAATAACTCAGTGGTAGAGTGCAACCTTGCCAAGGTTGACGTCGCGGGTTCGAATCCCGTTTCCCGCTCAGAAAGAATAAAAATGCCGTCTTCGGTTATCGAGGACGGCATTTTTTTTATCCCCCCCTGCAGCTCAAACAAATCTGGAAAATAAAATTATTTACATCCTGGTTTTTTCTGTTATAGTAAGGCCATCCAGACGGAGAGAAACAGAAAATGATGTCATCGTTGTCCGAAAGATTACTGGTCCACTATGATAAGAATAATTATATAATCATCCAGAAAGTAAAGGTGATTTATGGAGTATGCTTTGCCCTGCTTTTTGTGACCATTATTTATTTTTTCTATCTTCTCTATGAATACCCTGAAAATACGGCCATACTGATCCCCCTTGTTTTTATGCACCTGCTCATGTATCTCTTCATATATCTGCTGTACAGGGGACATTTTTCTTTTGTGGCTCATTTTGTCCTTATCTCAATACTAACGGGTATCTGGATGGCCATTTTTCTGGATAAGGGTGAAGTATTATCACGCATGGATTCAGTACTTCTGGTCATGGGAATCCTGGCTCTTTCGCCTCTTGTAATCGTGCGCAGAGGAAAAGTAATAATTCTCTATTATGGGGTCAACGTCCTGGTCCTGTATGTGATAGTATTTTCAATGATGAAGCAGGGACAACTATTACCGGCGGAATCCGTCGAGTTTCTTCTCGACGCCACAATAGGTTTTCTTTTTTCCGGCATCGTGTCCTTTCATGTGCATAAGATCAGCATCAACGCTCTGGAAAGATATATTGAAAACGCCAATGAGATAATGCGTCAGAAAAATGAAATGGAGCAGGTGAATGAACAGCTGCAGGCATCAATGGAGGAACTGGAAGCTACCAATGAAGCCTTCGAGCGACAGAATCAGGAGCTCCTGGAAGCGCAGCACGAACTGAAAGACAGCGAATATCGCTTCAAAGTTTTGCATGAGGCATCATCGGGCGGTATAGGCATTCATGACAAGGGAATGCTGATAGACTGCAACCAGGGACTATGCGACCTCACGGGATATACTTATGATGAACTCATAGGTATGAACGGCTTATTGCTCATCGCCGAGGATTTCCGCGACATGGTTATGAAGAACATCATGAGCGGGTACGAGGAGTCCTATGATGCCATGGGAGTGCGAAAGGATGGGACGCGATACTATCTGGAAATTCTGGGAAAGCAGATTCCTTATCATGGGGCCGTTGTCAGGGTAACGGAGTTCAGGGATATTACCGCCAGGAAAGAAGCAGAAATCGCTCTCCAAAAGGAAAAAGAGCAACTGGCCGTTACGCTACGCAGCATAGGCGACGGAGTCATTACCACTGACCTGGATGGAAGGGTTGCCCTGATAAACGGGGTTGCCGAGGTTCTGACAGGCTTTTCTCAGGAAGAGGCGGTGGGAACGCATTTTATAGAAATATTCAGGATACAGCCACGGGGAGGCGCAGGACTCACGATTAATCCCGTTGAACTGGTGATAAAGTCGGGCAACACGGTAAACCTCGAGAGGGATATAGAACTGATCGGCAGGGACGGTATCGCCAGGATCATTGAAGACAGTGCAGCGCCCATTAAAAATATCGACGGTGAAATCATCGGCGTGGTCCTGGTGTTTCGTGATGTTACCAGGCGTGATTTTATAGAAAAGGAACTGAACAAGATGCAGCAGCTTGAATCTCTTGGTGTTCTTGCCGGCGGCATAGCCCATGATTTCAACAATATTCTCTCTTCGATCCTGGGCAATGTAAGCCTGGCAAAACTGGAGACGATGACACAGGAAGAGAGAATGCAGTGCATAAATGATGCGGAAAAAGCGGCAATTCAGGCGCGTCATCTCACCTCCCAGCTGTTGACATTCTCCAGGGGGGGGGTGCCCGTCCGTGAAACAGCTGAGATAAAAGATATCATCACTGACTCGGTAATCTTCAGTCTGAGCGGTTCCAATGTGAAATGCCAGTATGAATTCAGTGACGATCTCTGGCACGGTGTCGTGGACAAGGCGCAGATAAGCCAGGTTATACAGAATCTCGTGATCAATGCGAAGCAATCCATGCCGGGAGGCGGGCTTCTGCAGATACGGGCTGAAAATGTATCGCTGCCGGAACAGAATGAGTTCCATCTCTATGCCGGTGATTATTTGAAAATTTCAATCCGGGACCAGGGCGGGGGGATTCCCCGGGACCTGCAGGCGAGAATATTCGATCCCTATTTTTCCACGAAGAAGAAGGGGCACGGACTTGGTCTTTCCGTCGTATATTCAGTAATCACGAAACATGACGGATACGTGACCGTGGATTCCGAACCGGGCAAGGGGACGATGTTCACCATTTATCTTCCTGCCACTAAAGACAGACTTGCCGAAAAAAAACAGGAAGACGAAGCCGCCTGTTTCCAGAGCGGGAAAATTCTCTTCATGGATGATGAAGAGGGAGTCCGCCGGGTGGCTGAGAAGATGCTTCGGAGTCTGGGCTGTGAGGTGAAGACTGCTGCGGACGGGGGTGAGGTTTTACGGGAATACTCTGAAGCCATGAAAAATATGGTACCGTATGACCTGGTTATAATGGATGTGACCGTTCCGGGAGGCATGGGTGGTAAAGAGGCAATAGGTAAACTGAAAGAAATCAATCCTCATGTGAAGGCCATTGTTTCCAGCGGATATTCCAATGATCCGGTAATGGCGGAATACCGGAAATACGGGTTCCGGGCCGTCATCGTCAAACCCTATCGTCTTGATGAACTGAGCAAAGAAGTGATTGCCGTATTGAGTGAGAAGTTCTGATGGGCTACGCTGGTTCGTAGCGGGTAATATCCTCTTTATTTCCTATCAATAAATCTGCATAAAACTCATTGTGGATCAGGGAAACCATACCCGGGAGGGTAATGATTTTACCGCACTTTTTCTTCTGCTGAATTCAGCGATAAAACAGCCGGCAACGGGGAAAAAATGTTTGACTGTGACGCTGGATTTAAATCATGTGTAAATTTTACACAGTATAAGCAAGCCTGCTGACCTTGATGAATGCAGCCTGTCTGGAATGTTTGCATAAGTCAGGTAACTGTAGATTTAACCTGTCCTGACGGAGTCTATACATTATTTTGGTGTATGAAACCGGGGAATCTGCTGCATATAAACTCACAGCAGTGCGCAAAGGAACTGCCTGAATTCACGGCAGTTAACAATATTAACGTATAGAGGTAGTAACATTGAATATTCGGGATAAAAAACTGGAAAACTCAAGGGTAGAACTGGAAATCGAACTTCCCGCAGAGCGCGTGGAGATAGAGTATAAATCTGTTTTTGACGGCATACAGAAAAACGCTAAAGTAGACGGATTCCGGAAAGGGAAGGCCCCGATTCAGATGGTTGAAAGAAAATATATGGAATATGCCGATCAGGAAGTGGCTGAAAACCTGATGAAAAGCGCTATTGTAGACGCCATAACTGAAAAAACCCTCAATCCTATCTCTGAGCCGGCATACAGTTTTGATTCGGTCAGAAGAGGTGATCCGTTTTCCTTCAAAGCAGTGATTGAAGTATATCCCACCATAGAATTGGCCACCTATAAAGAGATTCACGCCGACGAAAAGGTCTGTAATGTTACCGATGAGGATATAAAAGATGAAATAGATTCCATCCGTGAACGGTATGCCACAGTGACTAAAAAGGATGAAAATGGAATCATTGAGAATGGCAACCTGGCCAAGATCAAGGTTAAAAGAGTTGATGAGGCTCAAGAGGATGATAACTTTAAAGATTATTCCATAATTGTGGGAAAAACAAAGGATGATTCAGCCCTGGACAAGAAAATTGTCGGAATGAAGGCCGGTGAAGAGAAAGAGGTTGAAGTCAAATATCCCAAAGACTATCATATAAAGGAACTGGCGGGAGAAAAGGTCAAATACCTGGTCAAAATTGAAGAGGTCAGTACCATGGAATTGCCGCCTCTCGATGATGACCTGGCTAAAAAAGCCAACTATGAGTCAGTGGACGATATGAAGACTAAGACCTCGGAGTATATCCATAATTTTGTGTCCACCAAGACCAGGGGGGAATCCAAATCTCAGATTATAGAATCGATAGTTAAAAATTGTACCTTTGATATTCCCGAATCCATGGTCTATGCCGAAATGAGCGCTATCTACAAGAAGACAAAGGATAGAATAGCATATCAAATGGGAATTCCGGCACAGAATCTCAGCGACTATCCTATGGATGATTTTGCTGAAATAATGGGAATGAATCCCGAAGACTTCAGGGCTAAAATCAAGACCGAGGCCGAGGCATCGGTGAAAACCACCCTGATGCTGGCCGAGGTGGTCAGGAAGGAGAATCTTGCCGTGAGCGAAGAAAGATTCAAGGAATTTGTGGAAAAATTTGCCAAGGGATACGGTATGGCTGCCGAGCAGGTTGAGGAAATGATCCAGAAAAACAACTCCAGGGAAAACATTGAAAATGAACTCATCCTTGAGGTGGCCATGGACTTTTTATATGACAATGCAAAAATCAAAAAACTGAAGCCCATATCTCTTCAGGACCTGGTGCGGCAGCAGTAATTAATGGATTGCTGCTGCCACTTATTATCCGTATATTATAAGTGGCAGACAGTGAAACATTATTGCCGGTAATGGCTATATATATTTGTATTTAATGATACTATTTATTTTCACAGAGTAACTTCTTTAAAAATATTTGTTCTATCAGGACAATGTGGGAAATTAATGGTTTTTACGGAAAAATGAATTCCTCTATTCCCTGGTATGTGCCGAATTAATGTATAGACAATGAATAAGTGAGGTTCTTTTTATGAGTTTGGTACCAATAGTAATTGAGCAAACGAGTCGTGGCGAGAGGTCCTATGACATCTATTCACGTCTTCTGAAGGATAGAATTATTTTTCTTGGTGAACAGATCAATGATCATATTTCGAGTCTGATAATAGCCCAGATGCTTTTTCTTGAGGCCGATGATCCGGACAAGGACATCTATCTTTACATCAACTCACCGGGTGGCGTAGTCACTTCAGGACTTGCCATATATGACACCATGCAGTATATTAAACCCGATGTGGCCACCATCTGCATAGGCCAGGCCGCCTCAATGGGGTCCCTGCTGCTCAATGCCGGTGCCGCGGGAAAACGTTCAGCGCTCCCCAACTCCCGGATAATGATTCATCAGCCCATGGGCGGATTTGAAGGGCAGGCTTCGGATATTGAAATACATGCCCAGGAAATAATAAAAGTTAAAAAGCGGTTGAACGGTATTTATTCCAAGCATACGGGTAAACCGCTGGAAAAAGTAGAAAAGGATATGGATCGTGATTATTTCATGTCAGCTCAGGATGCCGTAGAATATGGGATCATTGACAAGGTTATAGAAAGAAAATAAGTCCAGGAGTTAGCATGGCTTCTAAAAAGAAAGATATGAAACCAAAATTATTTTGTTCATTTTGCGGCAAAAGTCAGGAAGTGGTTAAAAAGCTCGTAGCCGGTCCTGATGTTTATATATGCGATGAATGCATCGAGCTGTGCAATGAAATTGTGGCAGAAGAAAGGGACAGCACCTTTGAAAGCAATTTCAGCAATCTGCCCAAGCCCCGTGAAATAAAAGATATTCTCGATCAGTATGTGATTGGCCAGGAAGAATCCAAAAAGGTATTATCCGTGGCCGTTTACAACCATTATAAAAGAATTTTCAGCAATACAAATCTGAAAAAGAATGATGTGGAACTGGAAAAGAGCAATATCCTTCTTGCCGGTCCTACCGGTTCAGGGAAGACACTTCTGGCCCAGACCCTGGCCAGGATACTCCAGGTTCCCTTTGCCATTGTTGATGCCACGTCGCTTACTGAAGCGGGATATGTGGGAGAGGATGTGGAGAATATTCTTCTCAGGCTTATTCAGAATGCCGATGGTGATCTGAAAAAAGCCGAAATAGGAATAATCTATATTGATGAGATCGATAAAATTTCGCGCAAGAGCGATAATCCTTCAATAACCAGGGACGTATCGGGCGAAGGTGTTCAGCAGGCGCTCCTGAAGATCATAGAGGGAACAATCGCTAATGTTCCGCCCCAGGGAGGACGGAAGCATCCCCACCAGGAATTTATATCCATCGATACGAAGAACATACTTTTCATTGTGGGCGGTGCCTTTGTCGGTCTTGATAAAATCGTCCAGCAGCGGATCGGTAACAAGACTTTGGGATTCGGCGCTGAAATAAAATCTAAAAAAGAAATTAATGAATGCAATATACTGAGGCAGGTTAATCCCGAGGATATGATAAAGTACGGTCTTATCCCGGAATTTGTCGGACGTCTGCCTATTGTGGCCGTCCTGGATGAACTGGATAAAGAGGCGCTGGTGCGGATACTCATGGAGCCGAAAAACGCCCTGATCAAACAGTACAATAAAATATTCTCATTTGAAGAAGTTGAACTGGTTTTCCGCAAGGACGCCATTGAAGAAATTGCAACTATTGCCATGAGCAGGGAATCGGGAGCGAGAGGACTGCGGGCTGTACTGGAAAAGATAATGCTGGATCTCATGTATGATATTCCTTCCAAGGATAATATTGAAAAAATTATAATTGCCCGGAACATGGTCCGGGGTACGGAGCAGGCCGAGATTATCTACAGGGAAGAAGAAAAATCGGCATAACTGGACTCAATTGCCGATTTGATGGGATCGTAAGGATTGAACAATTCAAAACGATAAATGATTTAACGCAGAACCGGGCTATCTTCCGATTACCTCAGAAGGAAATTTTTTATTTACATTTTAAAAAATCTTCAATATAATTAATGCAATGGTTATAGACTATTACATTAATTAACGGGGAAAGCGCTCTCATCCCGCATCGGCATGTCTATGAAGGGCAGGGGAGTCAGTGAACCGGTTATAAGGCTATGGGCTCCTTGCACGGCCGGATTTTTTGGTCTGCATCCTGGGCCCTGTAAGGTGAATGCTCAAAGAGGAGAATAATGAAAAAAAATATAGATTTTACAAAACGATATCCACTGCTTCCACTCAGGGATGTAGTGGTGTTTCCCCACATGATCGTGCCGCTTTTTGTCGGCCGGGAAAAATCGGTGAACGCTCTTGACAAGGCCATGAAAGGCGATCGTCTCATTGTACTAGCCACGCAGATGGATGCACAGATAAGTGTTCCCGAAAGAAAAAACCTCTATGACGTCGGCACTATTGCGGAAATACTCCAGCTTTTAAAGCTTCCTGATGGAACCATCAAGGTCCTGGTGGAAGGTGTTGCCCGTGGATATCTCTCGGAATTCGATGCTGAAGATGAAGTGTTAGAGGTTCAGGTTAAGGAAATAGAGCGTAATATTGAAGCCGGTCCCGACGCCCAGGCGTTGAGAAAAGCGCTTGTTGACGTATTTGAAAAATACATAAAACTGAATAAGAAAGTCCCCAAGGAAGCACTCACAACGGCGTCAAGCATCGAAGATATTTCTCAGCTGGCCGATGTCATCGCCTCCCATGTGGAAATGAGAATAGAGTTTAAACAGGCTGTTCTGGATATCGGCAACGCAGCCGAGCGCATCACCAAACTTATTGAACTTATCAATGGCGAAATAGAGGTGATGTATATTGAGAAAAAGATACAGGGTCAGGTTCGCAAACAGATGGAGAAGACCCAGAAGGAATACTATCTCAATGAACAGATGAAGGTTATCAAGCGGGAACTCGGCAGCGGCGATGATGAGGTCGATGAAATCACCGAGCTTAAAAATTCCATTGAAGAAGCTAAAATGAGCACCGAGGCTAAGGCCAAGGCTCTGCAGGAATTAAAGAGACTGGAGAAGATGCCCCCCATGTCGGCCGAGTCCGCTGTCGTGCGCACTTACATTGAATGGCTAAGGGATGTACCGTGGCATAAACGCACACGGGACAGGAAGGATATTGAGCAGTCCATGGAGATACTCAATGAAGACCATTACGGCCTCGAAGAGGTGAAGGAACGGATTGTTGAATATCTCGCCGTAAGCCAGCTGTCCAAGAAACTCAAAGGCCCCATCCTGTGTTTCGTGGGCCCTCCCGGTGTGGGAAAAACCTCGCTTGGGAAGAGTGTGGCCCGCGCTCTCGGCAGGAAATTTATAAGAATGTCCCTGGGAGGAGTTCGTGATGAGGCCGAGATCCGGGGTCACCGGAGAACCTATGTGGGTGCTCTTCCCGGCAGGGTCATACAAATGATGAAGAAGGCGGGGACGGTAAATCCTGTTATCCTCCTCGACGAGATAGATAAAATGTCCATGGATTTCCGGGGAGATCCGTCATCGGCGCTCCTGGAGGTACTGGATCCCGAGCAGAATTTTGCCTTCATAGACCATTACATGGAGGTCACCTATGACCTCACAGACGTAATGTTCATTACCACGGCCAATGCTCAGCACAAGATTCCGGCGCCGCTTCAGGATAGGATGGAAATAATTGAGATATCGAGTTATACGGAGCCCGAGAAGCTTCGCATAGCAATGGAATTTCTCCTCAAAAAGCAGATAGAGGAAAACGGTATCAGGCAGGAAAACCTGGAATTCGGCGAAGAATCAATACTGTATACCATCCGTCATTATACACGTGAAGCCGGTGTAAGAAGCCTGGAGCGCGTTATTGCCAAGATATGCCGAAAGGTAGCCCGAGAGGTGGTTGCAAACGACATCAACTTTAAAAAAGTCATAACGCAGCAGGTGCTTCAGGAATACCTTGGTCCCATCAAGTTCAAGTACATGGTAAAGGAACTGAAAAATGAGGTCGGCCTGGCAAATGGTCTGGCATGGACTGAAGTCGGCGGGGATATTCTCAACATTGAAGCGTCACTGGTGAGGGGGAAAGGGAAGCTTACCCTGACGGGGAAACTGGGAGAAGTCATGCAGGAATCGGCACAGGCCGCATTCACCTATGTCCGTTCAAATCACCAGTTTTTTAATGTCGAGGATGAAGTGCTCCAGGAGCATGATGTCCATCTCCATGTTCCCGAGGGGGCCATTCCCAAAGATGGTCCGTCGGCCGGAATTACCATGGGCGTCGTCCTGTCGTCCCTGTTGAGCAACATACCCATCCGATGTGATGTGGCCATGACGGGCGAGATAACGCTCCGGGGAAAAGTGCTTCCCATCGGCGGACTGAAAGAGAAAATTCTGGCAGCTCACCGTGGGCATATTAAACATGTCATTATCCCCAAGGATAATGAAAAGGACCTGGAAAAGATTCCGGTATACGTGAGGGAACAGATGATTTTTCACCCCGTCAGCACCATGGAGGAGGTACTGTTCCTCGCCCTGGAAAAACCGGAAAAATTCTTCAAAGATGTGGAAAAGACAAAGCGTCTGTATAAGCAGTGGAAAGATACGCTGGGTGACTGGATCGTTGACGTGAGCAGCATCGCTTTCGATGAAAGCACGATACAGATGTGACCTGAAATATATTCTATGTGTAAAGAGGATGTCCCCGGGGCATCCTCTTCTGTTTTGGCGCTATTCCTTTTTTAATAAAAGCAGCATCTTATTGGACATCTGCTGGAACGGTTCCTTTAGTGTGCCGGCGTATATGTTGCGTATGGTAAATCCGTTATCCATGATGAAGGGCCTGATTTCCTCCAGTTTGAACGCGCGCATGACGTGCTGGTCGGTTATGACCCGGCTCTGTCCGCCGTTGTGGAGTGAATACCGGTAGTTGACCTCGAACAGTGTTCTTCCATGCGGATCGTTAAGCATGCGGAAGCCCCTCTCCCTGTCGATACGCGTTCCTTCATACGCGGTCGTTGATACACGCGATATGTCCTTGTGATTGATCTGAAGCAGCGGTTCCGAATTCCATATTTCAAGCAGTGCCGTGCCTTCGTCTTTCAGGGCGCGCCAGATGTTCCAGAAGGCCTTATCAACGATTTCATCGGAAAGAAGGTAATTCATGGACCCGAAAAGTGATGTCACCATGTCGAAGTCGTTGTAAAAGTCAAAATCAGCGATGTCCCCCTTGACGAATATTATTTGTTGAGGGAACCTTCTTCGCGCGATGCTAAGCATGTCGTCACTGTTGTCCAGGCCGTAACAATTGATGCCGTATTTGCTCAGAATAGACAGGTGCTCCCCGGTGCCGCATCCCAGGTCGAGTAATCGAGTATCCTTGCGATCCGGCAGGAGGGAGCGGATCAGATTGATATCGTTGTTGATGTCCCGATGGTTGGCTTCAATGGCGAAATAATAATAGGCCAGTTCGTGGTAGAGTTTCATGCTAGAGTAAGTTCTCTTTAAATTTATCCCTGAAGCGTTCTCTTACTTCATCCTCTATTTCAGCGGTTTCCCTGATGTCAAAAAGCCTGTTGACCATGTCTTCACATTCCTTGATGCTTACTGACCGGATTATCCGTTTTACCTGGAACATGTAGGTGGGACTCATGGAGAAGTGCCTGAACCCGAGCCCGAGGAGGACCATGGTGTACTGGGGCTCGCCGGCCATTTCACCGCAGATGGAAAGCGGAATATTCTTCGCATTGGCCACATTGACTATCTGCTTCAGAAAGCGAAGTACGGCAAGATTGAGCGGGTTGTACAGATATGCTATCTTTTCACTTATGCGATCCACGGCAAGTATATACTGTACGAGATCATTGGTGCCCACGGAGAAGAAGTCGACATACTCGGCAAGGACGTCGGCGTTGATGACGGCCGATGGAACTTCTACCATGATTCCCACGGGAATGTTCTCATCGAAGGGAATGCCTTCTTCCCGGAGGTCCTGCATTATTTCCCTGGTGAGAGATTCGGCGCGGTGAAATTCTTCAACGGTGGAAATCATGGGAAACATCATCTTGACATTGCCGTAATGGCTGGCGCGAAGAATGGCCCTTAACTGGATACGGAAGAGATTTTCGTGTTCGAGACTGAATCGGATCGCCCGGCATCCCAGGAAGGGGTTACGTTCCTTGTGTGGCTGCGTATAGGCATATATTTTGTCTCCTCCCACGTCGAGCGTCCGAATGGTTACCGGGAGGGGATTGAAAAATTCCACAACCTTCCGGTATTCAATAAACTGCCGTTCTTCATCGGGGAGAGATTTATCGAGAAAGAGGAATTCGGATCTGAAAAGTCCTATCCCCTGTGCGCCGTGATCGAGAATTATTTTCATCTCTTCGGGGATTTCAATATTACCATAGATAAAAATATCTTCCTTGTCCAGGGTCTGAGCAGCAAGGTTTGTAAGCTTTGCCAGCTCCTGTTCCATTTTCCGGAAATCCCGCTGGGACCGGGTGAATTGTTCTACCTCTTTTTTTGTGGGATTGACGATGATACTGCCGTGTATGGCGTCGACGATAACCGTGTCCCCTGTTTTAACCAGCGATGTGGCATTGAGGGTTCCCACGATGGCGGGGATTTCCATGGCCCGGGCCATGATTGCCGTATGAGAGGTTCTTCCTCCCTTGTTAGTGACAAAGGCAAGTATGTATTCCTTGTTCATTAAGGCCGTTTCCGATGGGGTCAGGTCCGGTGCAAATACGATGACTTCTTCATGAATGTCAGAAAGGGATGTGCTTTGATTTTTCTGAAGATTCGATATGAGGCGTTTGTTGATGTCGGAGATGTCAATAATTCTTTCCCGGATGTATTCATCCTCTATGGAATCCAGGCTCTGGATTAACTCGAGGATGATATCATTGATGACCCACTCGGCGTTTTTCTTTTCTTTTTTGATTATCTCCCTGGCTCTTTCATCGATCTTGGGGTCCTCGAGAACCATGAGGTGGCTGGTGAAAATATCGGACATTTCATTGGAAAGGCTCTGGGCTATCTGCTGCTGAATCTGGGAAATATCATGCTTGGTTTTTTCCAGGGCATTTTCATATCGCTTCAGTTCCCTGTCTATTTCATCATCGCGTAGCATATATTTGGGAATAAAAACCTTGTGCCCGTGTATGACATAGGCCTTACCCATTCTGATTCCCGGTGAAGCTACTTTACCGCTGGTGATTGTTATTGACATTATGTTATTTTTCTGGATTTTTTTGCTTTTATACATCACGCGCGTCTGGATACGATGAAATTCAATCCTTACGATACAGTATGTACGTTGTCAAGATTTAAATTAAGGATAAAAGGCCGGGTTATTGATGCCCAGCGTTTCTTCAAATCCCATTATCAAATTGGCATTTTGAACGGCATTTCCCGATTGTCCTTTAATAAGGTTGTCAATTACCGCTGTGATCAAAAGTTTTCCCGTTCTTTTGTCAACCATGGTCCTGATTTCGCACCTGTTAGAACCCCGAACATCAGCCGTATTGGGAGAACGGTCCGTAATAAGAATAAAGGGCTCATTGTGATAATAATCCCGATAGAGTTTCTGGACTTTATCAGTAGTATAGCCTTCCCGTATGTCTGCATATATGGTCACCAGGATGCCCCGGTTCAGGGGAACAATCTGAGGAACAAAGAGTATCTTTTTTTCCGATTTCCCGTTGAGGTTTATGATGTTTTCCACCTCTACCAGATGCTGGTGTTTCCCCTCCCGGTATGTGTTGACATTTTCATGTCTCTGGGGATACAGATTGGCCTCGCCCGAATTTTTCCCGGCTCCGGAAACGCCGGTCTTACCGTCACAGATGATGGTGTCTGACACAATAATGCCTTCTTCTGCAGCGGGCAGAAGGGCCAGTATCATGTTAATGGCGAAACACCCGGGATTACCCACTACCGTGGCGTTTCGTATTTCGTCACGGAATTTTTCGGGAAGCCCGTAGACCGTTTCCTTCAATATATCCGGGGCCAGGTGCGTGTCCTCCATCCCCTTGTTTCGCGCATAAATGCCATAGTCGGCGGTATTGTTGAACCTGAAGTCGCCGCTGAAATCGATAACCGGAATGCTTCTTTTATGGAAGTCGTTTATAATAGTCATGCCTGCCCGGTCCGGGGTGGAGAAAAAAACCAGGTCTGTATCGTAATCGGTTTTTTCCGGTGAATCGACTATGATGTCACAGTATCCCTTGAGATGAGGGAAGACGTCGCTGACGGGGATGCCCGTATCCTTTCGGGCTACGAGTTGTTTGATATTGAATTCCGGATGTCTCAGCAGTATCTCGATGAGGCCCAGTCCGCCGAACCCTGTTGCGCCGATTATTGTGACATTCTTCATGACGTCCTCCGCAACGATTATGTATCAAAAAGATGAAAGAAAACTTATCTACTATGGCATGCTGATTTGTAAAGATATTTTTTAATCATTACGGTGTTCTCTCCTGATTTATGTATACGGGCTGTACGGACATGGGAAAGGGGGTAAAATACGGGTAAGCAGATTATCTTTCGGTTTTGGTCCTGGCGTGAGTGCATCACAGTCTTTACGTGGTGCCTGACATCATCAGCGATGATGTCAGGCACGATTTTTATAAGCCCAGCATGGCTTTTTTCATGTCTGCCTGGGGAGGTTTCGCACCTATCCAGATGCCGAAAAGAGCTTTTTTCATGTCCAGGCCCTTCGTCGTGCTTTTGTATGCACCGTTTTTATAAACCTTGATTCCCTCACCGGGTATATATATGATGTCATATACATCATTTACTTTAATACCGCTATTGAACACAGCGATGAATTGATCGATACGCGTGCGCAGCGGGGCCGTATTGCCGTTCGTTGATTTTACGAATCCCTCATTGGTCGCTTTTGCCATTCGCTCCCCGTTTATGATGCTCGACGTTATGTGAAGCCTGACTGCCATCGCCTCATCGGCATTGAGAATGGCCTGGGCGTTGCTGTTTTTGGCTTTGAGATAGAGGCCGCTTACATAGACATCGACAAAGAATTTATTCCTTATTCCGGCACCGTTGAGCACCAGTGTTTCCTTTTCAGCCTTCAATGTGTCCGGCATATTGATGCCGCCAATGGGTCTTGCGTAGATGGCGGTAGCGGTGAGAATGGAAATAAGAAAAATAATGGCCGGTTTTTTCATAGGGTCTCTCCTTGAGTTTTGTGTTTTTGATGATGTTAAATACTGATTGAGGAATCTATCGCCCGTTGAAGGTGATGTCAATGAAAAAAAAGAAGTCTACATTTCACGGTACAACGATCTGTTTATGCCGAAATCATCATCGCATGTGCTGGCGTTGTCGCCTAAAGATACCGTTATGAGATAGTGAGGAGTTCCTTTATCCGTTTTTTCCCCCCGGGCGATGTCCATGGCTGTGCCGTGGTATTCCAGGTCGAGCCCGTAAAAGTACCGGTGGCAGAGCTGATAGGAAAAAGGAAAGGACCCCTTGTATAACGATGTTGTTTTTTCTCCCAGGGCCAGGGCCAGCTCAGTCTGTATGCACGCGGCATGGGTTACGGGCATCCAGTTGTTCCAGGTATGAGTTGCGTTGCCCACAATATATTCCGGCGATGTGGCGAAAGCCATTCCGGCAATGGCGTCATAGTCGCAGAGAAGGACCTGTGAGTGGGGAGCGCTTGTGTTTAAACGACGGATCGCGTCTTTTTTAATGTCGGAAAAAGTGTTCTTTCCGGGATCTTTTACATGGATGTCGAGAAAGGCTGCACCGGTGACTTCATCTCTGTCATGGAAGGATATATGCAGGATAAAGGCCATGGAGCTGAATATCTTTTCCGGGGGGTCTGCCGTACAGTAGGCCTTCCATTTTGTAAAAAGGGAACCTCCCGGGACATGGATTGTTCGTTCGTTGAAAAGGCTGCACAGCTTTTCCGACAGTGATGCACTCATCAGGTCCGCGTCCCACACTGCCGAAAACTGTTTCCGCACGATTTCCATTATTCCCGTTTCCAACTGAAAAACGGCGCTTTTTAGATTGCTGCCATCGTGGTTTTTAATCTTTCGTATCACATCCATGCGAATATCCTCGGAGAGATTTTACTCATGATGATATATATGAATGATACAAAGATAATTCGTTTTGTCAAGCATATCACCTGTTTTTCGGTAAACCGGGAAGTAATTAAAAAATAACAGCAGCTATGCTGTTTCCCGGTTCCAGTTACAGGCCGTGGGAAGCTACTTTAATGCATGGATGATCCAGTGGGATATGATGCTTCCCGTATCACCCATGAGGCTTCTCTCGCTTATGCCGTATTCAAGTTCATTGAAGAGAGTAAAGTGACGTTTTAATTCATCCTCGGAGTAAAAAGATACGATGGTCCCCTGAAGATCCGGCAGGTCAGTCTGCCACATGTTGTTCCCCAGGTGGGAGCCTCTTTTCAGGTATGTGTCCCTGTCGGAACGGAGAGTGGCGAAGAGCCGGCCTCCGGGCTTGAGGATGCGGTATATTTCCTGCGTCATATGGGAAAGTTCTTCCTTGTAGTTATAATGCAGGGAACCCCAGGCTACTACGATGTCGAGAGAGTTGTTTTTGAGGGGGATTTGCCTGTTGTCGCCGTGAATAAGATATTCAATTCCCAGCTCTTCAGTCAAACGGAGCGCGTTGTCGCTTACATCCATTCCCATGACGATGCCGGTGCCCAGTTCCGCGAGGAGTCGGCAATGACGGCCGCTTCCGCATCCCATATCCAGGGCTGCCAGTGATTGGGGATCGTCCTGCGTGTTTAAATATCGCCGTAGCATGCGCACCAGGTTTTCATCGGGATAGGTTAGGCGTGATTTATCCTTTGTATAATGTGATTGCCAGGATTTTTTTTTCATGTTATTTTTTTATCCGGATCTGCATACTTTCCGATGCCTGCTCCGCCGCCGCAAGAGCAGTCTCTGGATTTTTATCCCGGGTAATTATCACACCGAGCCTGTCCAGATTTGTTTCGGGCCTGTTAACCTCGGCCCCGATTTCCTTGAATATTCTTGAGAAAATGACATTTCTCATTTTTTTTGGTCCATCGGGATTGAAGGAGAGAAGTGTCCCACTGGTTCCTGTAATATATTTTACCACAACGGCATTTCGTGCTTTTTTCCTGAGGGGAGGTTTGAAGCCCGTATCGGTATTGGCTTTTATCGCTTCCCCGATGAAGTTATAACCGGTCCTGGCGGGGATAACCACATCGGTGAGAAACTCTCCGCCGAATTCCGGCACTGCCTCTATAAGGCATGGCCTGCCGTCGTCATCCAGGACGAATTCCATTATGAGGGGTGAATTGGCGATGTTGAAGGCATCGGCCACGGACTGTCCTATACCAGCTATCTCATCGAAAAGATGATAGTATCGCGACGGGGACATATGCATAATGTCGACGAAATGGGGAAGCTCCGTTGTCTCCTTGTCCGTTATATCGACGAGATGGAATCTCCGCTTGTGGACGATTCCGGCGGCGATTATCTCATCGCCATTAATGAATTTTTCAAAAAGAACTTTCTCCTTTTCCTGAGTTTCAGGCCAGTGTTTCTTCAGGTCTGCCGCATTTTTGAGGAAGTGGATCCCTACTTTTGCGTGGCCGATTACCGGTTTTTTAATAATGGGGAATTTCTTTTTTTCTATTTTCTCGATACGGTTTTTTGAAGGAAGGGCGAAGATTTCCGGTGTGCGTATGTTGTTTTGCAGGAACAGGTCCTTCATAAGTTTTTTATTGATGAAATATTCGCTTCGTGACAGCGGCATGTAAGGAACATTGAATCTTTCGGCAAGAAAGGCCGTGGAGCGAATGGCTATACCATATGATTTTGTCATTACACCGGCTATTCTGCCGTCGAAGAGCGTTTCAATGAGTTTTTTGTATATATCCTCATGGTTTTCAATGGATTCCTGTATTTTTAAATCGCAATGCATGAATCCCGGAGCAAGGGGATTGGTATCGACACCTATGACATGAAAACCGTGTTTTTTTGCCTCACGGATTAACGGAATTTGGTTAAGTCCGGCTCCAATTGATACGAAAAAATTAATATAGGGGTTGTGTTTTTTGTTCCAGAACATATTTACATTTCGCGTATATGATGCTATCATGTGCTATTGAAGCCGTCTGGCAATATCGTTCAGAATGTACCGGCGATCGACATATAACAAGTGTAAATCTATACAGACTCTTTCATTTGTCGTCAACTAGTTTATTGAAAATTGAATATATTAAATTTTCAATAACGATATGATTGAAGATTGATGAATTAAAGTTGCATTTTCACGGCTTCAAATAATTGTTTACATCTGTTTTATTATATAGTATATTATGTCTGTGAAAAACCGTGATCATGACGAAATAGGCTGGTTTTTTACCGATATTTGAAGGTTTTTGAAGATAATTGCGTTTTTTTAATCAAATATATGGACTATATTACTATGCTTTGTGAACGATGTAAAAAGATCGAGGCAACCATTCATCTGACGGAAATCATAAAAGATGTAAAGTCAGAAGTACATCTATGCGAGTCCTGCGCCCGTGATATAGGATTGAATTCCAAGCTGTCCAATTTTTCTCTCTCCGTACCGGAAATGCTGTCCTTTCTCGAGGTCAATGATGTGACGGATATGGATGAAGGAAACCGCTGCATGACCTGCGGAATGACCTTTGTCCAGTATACAAGACAGGGTAAGGTTGGATGCGCCGATTGTTATACCCAGCTTGATAATTCCCTCAATTCGGTCATACGAAGCTATCATGGGGATAAAAAGCATATTGGTAAAATACCCGCCCATGTCAGTGTGAATCATGAACCCGTGAGGCAGGAAAAAGTCGTAGTGAAAAGACAATCCTTTCAGGAACTCCAGACCAGGCTGCAGAATGCAGTGATGGAGGAGCGGTTTGAGGAAGCGGCGCTGCTCAGGGACCGCATAAGGGAAGAAACAGAACGGGAAGCTCATAAGGGGATATAACAGTGCTGGAAGAAAAAAAACTGCTGCCGCGGGGATTCTGGACCGGAGCGGGTCCCTATAATGACATTGTCCTGTCAAGCAGGGTGCGCTTTGCCAGGAATATCCGTTCCGTACCATTCCCCAATCGTTTTGACGAGAGTGAAGCCCAGATCGTAAAGGCCCTGGGGGAAAAATTTATCAGGGATTCTTTATTTCAGCAGTCCGTTCTCATGGATCTTTCGGGCATGGACAAGCACAGGAAAAGACTCCTGCGGGAGAGAAATATCATAACGATGGAAATGGAGCTTGCCGAAAACAGCGCCGTCATCATAAATGAAAAAGACGACTTTTCCATAATGCTCAACGAGGAAGACCACATTAGGATACAGGTCATACGTCCCGGCCTGCAGATACGGGAAGCCTATGAGATGGCAGACCGGATTGACGATGAACTCAACAGGTTTGTGCCCTATGCCCATTCTCCCGAATATGGATACCTGACGGCATGCCCGTCCAACCTGGGAACGGGCATGAAGGTATCGGTACTGCTCCATCTGCCTGTTCTTACCATGAAAAAGAATCTTTCCCTGCTCACGGGACAGCTTCAGAATCCCGGAGTCGTGATAGCCGGGACAGCCGGGGAAGGCATAAGGACCTATGGCGCCATATACCAGCTTTCCAACAGGGTATCACTGGGAATCTCCGAGGTGGATATTATCGAGATAATGGACGGCGTTATCAGCCGCATAATCGATCTCGAGGATTCGGCTCGCGATGAATATGTTTCACAGTCGCGTCTTGAGCTGGAGGACCGCATCTGGCGTTCCTTCGGGATATTACAATACTCGAAGCGTATCAGCTATGCCGAGGCCATAGAGCATCTCTCCAATGTGCGGCTGGGAATAATCCTGGCCATCGTGAAGAATGTCGATATAGTGCAGATCAACAGCCTGATGGTTACCATCCAGTGGGCCCATCTTCAGGAAATGTTCAAAAGAACTTTCAACAGCACGCTGGAGAGCGATGAAGCAAGAAGCAATTATCTGCGAATGAATTTTTCAGCCATGGAGTGCGGTAATGTTTGAATTCACAAAACGATCGAGAAAAGTCCTTGAGGAAATGGCTCAATCCGAGGGACGAAGGCTCAATTCCGATTCACTCGGCCCGGAACATATTTTTATAGCCCTTCTCAACGATGAAGACTCCGTTGCTGCCCGCATCATGAAAAATCTTGGCATAAATTTTGAGCGTTTAAAAAAAGAGATTGAACAGGCCATCCGGCAAACGGGTACCACGATAATTCTTGGAAAAATTCCCATCAGTCCGCGATATAAAAGAATCATCGAGCTCTCCAAGGAGGAAGCGAGAAAATTAAAAAATTCCTATATCGGGACCGAGCACCTGCTGCTTTCGATTTTCCGCGACGGTACATCGGCTGGTCTTGACAGTCTTATAAAGGCCGGGATCGATTACAATGTGATACGGAACGAGATTCTCAGGGTGCTGGGTGTAAAGGTGGGGACAGAAAAAGTCGGCAAGCCCAAGACCGTCACCAAGCCGCCGGCACTGGAGGAGTTCGCCCAGGACCTGACCAAGCTTGCCTCGGAGAATATGCTTGATCCCGTTATCGGCCGTAATGAGGAAACAAACCGCGTCATACGGATTCTGTCGCGGAAAAGAAAGAACAATCCGATCCTCATCGGCGAGGCCGGTGTGGGGAAGACGGCCATTGTCGAAGGCCTGGCTCAGCGGATTGTAGCCAAACAGGTTCCGGAGCAGCTCCAGGCCTGCCGGGTCATGTCTCTTGATATGGCCGCCATCGTGGCGGGAACGAAATACCGAGGAGAATTTGAAGATCGGCTTAAACGGGTCGTTGAGGAGATACGGGAACTGAAGAATGTTATTATATTTATTGATGAAATACATACCATTATCGGCGCAGGCGCTGCCGAAGGTGCTATTGATGCGGCCAATATACTGAAACCCGCCCTGGCCAGGGGTGAACTCCAGTGCATTGGTGCCACTACGCTGAATGAATACCGTCTGCATGTGGAAAAGGACGCAGCCCTGGTGCGGCGGTTCCAGGCCGTCATGGTCGACGAGCCCACCATTGATGAGTCCCTGACCATTCTCCGCGGACTGAAACTCCGGTACGAGGAACACCACAAGGTTCAGTACCGGCAGGAGGCCCTTGAGGAAGCTGTGCATCTTTCATCGCGCTATATCAATGACCGGTACCTGCCTGACAAGGCAATCGACATAATCGATGAGGCGGGCGCCATGGCCAGGCTGGAGAACTATGAACGGCCCGGGGACATCACATCTCTTGAAAATGAAATAGAGGAGCTGAACAGGAAAAAGAACGAACTGGTCCTGATCCAGGAGTATGAACAGGCCGCAGCTGTCAGGGACCTTATTATTGTCAAGAAGGAACAGCTTAACCACAAGCTGGAAGACTGGAACGAGAAACGAAATGATTATGCCATCATAGTTGATCTGGATAAAATCGCCGCCGTTGTGGCCGAGAGTACGGGAATTCCCATAGAAAACCTGGAGGAGTCGGAAACGGAAAAGCTCATCCGCATGGAGAGCGAGCTTCACCACCGGATCGTGGGACAGGACCAGGCTATATCGGTCATATCCAAGGCATTGAGAAGGTCCCGCGTGGGACTGACCGACGACGACCGTCCCCTGGGTTCTTTCATATTCCTGGGGCCCACGGGTGTAGGAAAAACGGAGCTTGCCAAGGCCCTGGCGGAATTTCTTTTTGATGATGGGAAGAATCTCATACGGCTCGATATGTCGGAATACATGGAAAAGCATTCCGTGGCAAGGCTCATAGGCTCACCCCCGGGATATATCGGCTATGACGATGGGGGACAGCTGTCGGAAAAAGTCCGCCGAAAACCCTATTCAATCGTTCTTTTTGATGAAATTGAAAAGGCTCATCCCGATATTTTCAATATACTGCTGCAGATTCTCGATGAAGGAGAGCTTACCGACAGCGCCGGGACGACCGTGAGTTTCAGGGATACTATCATTATCATGACTTCGAACCTGGGGAACAGGGAGTACCAGAAGATGTCACGACTGGGATTTTCCAGCGCCGAGATCCAGGCCGTCGACAATAATGACAAGGTGGAAGAGGAGCTTAAAAAACTTTTTAGTCCCGAGTTTATCAACCGTGTCGATGAAATCGTATTTTTTCATAAACTGGAAAAGAAGCACATTAAAATCATTGTGGATTTAATGCTCAATGAAGTGAAGTTTGCACTGGGAAAAAGAAAAATCGAAATTGAATTCGCTCCAGGTGTAAAGAAGCACCTGATTGACATGGGATTCAGTGAAAATTATGGTGCCCGGAATCTCAGGAGGACCATCCGGCGTGAAGTAGAAGACAATCTGGCCCTGCAGATGTTGAAAGGACAGTTTGACGGGTGCAGCAGACTCCGTGTCGTTATGAAGGGGGGGAATGTCTCCTTTAAATTACTGGAAAAGAACTACTCCCGGGATGAAAACCTGTCCGGGAGGGATGATGAGTCTGCCGATACCCCTGTAGTGGAAATGAAAAAGTAGCGGCTTATATATATTTTGTTTTTTCCTTTTTCAATATATCGCGGTGATTGAACTCTTCTTCAGCCAGTTGGGAAATATCCTCAGATATGGAATGGTAAAAATCACCCAGCTCCTTGTAATGATTTGACAGAATGATATACATTTTTCCCACCAGTTCCTCGGCCCGGGCCAGGACATCAAAGGCTTCTGAAGCCCGTTTAGCCTCGGCAATTTCCCGGGTCAGTGAATCCTGAATCTGTTTGCTCACATGAAGATAAAAGGAATTGTCTAAGTGGGGTTTTGCGTGTTTTTCGCGCATGGTTTCAACTGTTTCCGCATGTCCGCGGGAGTGGGAGTTCATGAAATCGAAAACGGAATGACTCTCCCTGAAACGAGCCGTAGATTTGAGGCGGATGTAGTGGTCAGCCAGATCTTTTTCCAGTTGAGCGATAAAATCAAATACGTTCATTTCCATTGGGATTCCTCTCTTTCGGGCCGTTTAATAAAGTCCCCTGTTCTGGTATTTTATTATAATGCATGAAATAATGCCGGTCAAGTATGTAAATGTGTGGAAGGGAAATATCATTGTATGGTGGTATGCTCTTTATTTTGTTGTTAATGAAAAACCTGATTATTAGAGTGCCCATAATAGAAAAAAGAGAAAAATACTTGACGATATTGGCATGAATTTGTAGATTATTAACAAATACTTAAGATGCTTAAATATATATGAAGAATGATGCAAAATACAATTTTGGTGATATTCTGCGTTCCGTGAGGGAACGACGCGGTGTCACCCTGAAAAGCGTGGCAGAAAAGGCAGGCGTGAGCGAAAGCCTGGTTTCCCAGATAGAACGAAACCGCGTTTCGCCCTCTATCGATACTCTTCTTACCCTGACGGATATACTGGAGATTGACCTGGATTATCTTTTCCGTTTCCGGAAGCAGAACAAGGTCGTGGACCTGGTGAGGAAATCGGAACGCAGCAGTATTACAACGCCGCAGGTCACATACAGCCGGCTTTCCGTATTGCCGGACCAGTCCGAGGAGCACTCCATAGAGGCTTTTCTCATGGATGTCAATACCGGCGCGGAAAAGGGGAGCCAGGAATATGGACACGTCGGCAAGGAGTTCGGCTATATCCTGGAAGGGCAGGGTCAGCTGCTCTATGGAACTGAAACATATGAATTGGGCGAGGGGGATAGTATTGCTTTTGCGTCGGATATCCCTCACATTCTGAAAAATACGGGAGATACGATTCTCCGGGCCCTCTGGGTCATAACACCGCCGAGAAAATTATTTGTTGAAAAATAGATATTAAGAGGTTCTGGCATGGGAAAAACAATTGCTGAAAAAATTTTTGATGCTCATCGCGTTGAAATGCTGGGGGAGGATATCCATGTTCTGAAACTGGACGCGGTATTCGCTCATGAGATAACGACACCTATCGCCATAAATGACCTGGCGGCGCGTGGCAAGGACCGGGTTTTTGACCCTTCGAAAATCAAGGCCGTCATCGATCATGTGACTCCCGCTAAGGACAGCAAAACCGCTGAACAGGGGAAGGTGCTTCGTGAATGGGCCCGGAGAAACAATATCAGGGATTTCTATGATATCGGCCGCAACGGTGTATGCCACGCCCTGTTTCCGGAAAAGGGCTTTGTCCGTCCGGGATACACTATCATCATGGGCGACTCTCATACCTGTACACATGGCGCTTTCGGGGCCTTTGCAGCCGGCGTGGGAACGACTGATCTCGAAGTGGGCATACTCAAGGGAGTGTGTACGTTCAAGACGCCGAAAACCATGAAGGTGCATATCACGGGAAAACTTAAAACCGGCGTGTATGCCAAGGATGTTATCCTTTCAATCATCGGGAAGATCGGAGTGAACGGCGCCACGAACCGGGTCATCGAATTTACCGGCCCCGTAATTGATTCCATGACCATGGAGTCACGCATGACCATTTGCAACATGGCCATCGAGGCCGGAGGGACCAGCGGTGTGTGCATGCCCGACATGGTCACCGTGGATTACCTGTGGCCTTTCATTAAAAATGATTTTAAAAGCAAAGAGGCGGCTCTGGAGGAATACTCACAGTGGATTTCCGACACCGATGCTTTGTATGAAGAAGTCATAGAGCATGATGTTTCCGGCCTGGAGCCCATGGTGACCTTCGGATACAAGCCCGACAACGTGAAGCCCGTGAAGGAAATGGAGGGCTCGCACGTGGACCAGGTGTATATCGGTTCATGCACCAACGGGCGTATCGAGGACCTGCGTGAGGCCGCAAAGGTCCTGAAGGACAAAAAGATCGCCTCCCATGTGCGCGGCATAGTATCTCCTGCCACACCTGATATTTTCAGCAGGGCCCTGGATGAAGGGATCATCAGGATATTCATGGATGCCGGTTTCGTGGTTACCAATCCTACCTGCGGTGCCTGTCTCGGTATGAGCAATGGCGTACTCGCTGCGGGAGAAGTGGCGGCATCCACAACGAACAGAAATTTTAATGGAAGGATGGGTAAGGGCGGAATGGTTCATCTCATGAGCCCCGCCACTGCCGCGGCCACGGCCATTGCCGGTCATATTACCAATTCAGAATTATACAGGGGTTGAGGAGGTCTCATCAATGAAAACATTCAGTGGAAAAATACTTTTCCTGGACAGGTCCGATATAAATACCGACGAAATCATACCGGCAAAATATCTCACGGAGATTGATAAAGAAGCTTTGAAGCCCTTTCTGCTGGAAGATCTGAAGGTCGAGGGTTTTAGGCCCGATCGCGATATTCAGGGCAGAAGTGTCATCGTGACCAGGGCAAATTTCGGATGCGGTTCTTCACGGGAGCACGCTCCCTGGGCCCTGGAGGTCAACGGCATCAACCTGGTCATCGGGGAAAGTTATGCCAGGATATTCCGTCAGAACATGTATAACTGCGGCATGATGGCAGTGGAGCTTCCCGGCGCTACTATTGACCGGCTCTTCAGCAAATTTGCAGGACAGGACGCGGAAGTGGAAACGGATTTTGAGAGGGGAAGATTTATCTTCCGGGCCGCAGGCAAAGAGGAAGTCGTTCCCTTTGAGCTTTCAGAATTTGACCGATCCCTTGTCACGGCTGGGGGTTGGCTCGGCTACGCCGATTCGAGGTACTAGTTCGATCGTTTTATATTTTTTCCTTCGGTGATATTGCCCTGGGCAATAAAAGGAATGATGTACCATTGTCCTCTTTTGTTGCCCCGGAGTCCGAGAGCCACGGCAGGAAGGTCCTGGATAAAATGGTCGGTAAATTCCAGGTTGATGTCCAGGCGGGTCGTATCCAGCTTGTCATTTATTGGTCCCTGTATTTTCAGCCTGATATCCTCGGAATTGAATATAAATGACCTGATGATGTAATTATTCCGGTCGAAAGAAATGTTCCCGTAAATTTTATTAAATTCCAGGTCCTTCAATTTATATTTCAGTTCCGCCAGCAGCAGGCCCAGGCCGTTCTGTATTCCCGTATTTACAATCTTTCCCCGATCAATGGAAAACTCGATATTACCGTTCATGGTACTGAGAATATCCGGGGCGATGAGAAAGGCAAGCTGACCCTTTCCGTCGGCGATTCCGAAAAAGCGGTTCTGAAAGCTGCTGCTCAGCGTCGCTATGTTCTGGATCTTCAGTGCGTTAAATCCGAACATAAAGGATGCCTGGGGAAACTCTCCGTTGAGCTGGATATCTCCATTGCCGGAGACCGTGCCTTCCATAAAATTTGCCGTGAATCGTTCAAAGACTATCTGGTTTCCTGTTATACGGTAATTGACCTGGGGTTTATTTACAACGATCTTACCGCGTTGAATGGAGTTGAGGTTGATCACTCCCGAAACGGTAATGGGTATCTTCATGCCCAGGGAAGATGTTGTGGCTGTTGCCGCCGGAGATTCTGCGGGCTTGGTCTCGCCGGGCTCCTCGAGGCGGAAGTCGCCGCCGTTAATATTCAGGAAGATTCGTTCCATGCTTGTTTCAGTCGATGCAATGGAAACGGTACACGGGTTCCCCATGATGGTAACGGGAATCCCCTGTTTCTTGAACATATTTCCCGTAATGACGAGCTCCGTGTTTACACCCGATATCAGCTTCCGTCCGGGATCATATCCAACATCATTGAGTGACAGATTCCCGCTGAAAACACCGGCGTCATAGGAAAGATTGCCGCTGACTTTTCCGAATAATTTATTGGGGAACCCGGGGATAATCGGTTTTACATTGTTCAGGGCAGCATCAATATTTCGGGCATCAAAATTTTTCAGGCTGCCGTCGAAGGTAAACAGGAGAGAATGAAGAAGAAACGTAGATGTGTCGATTTTACCTTTTATGTTTGATAGAAATACCGTCCTGTTTTTTACGCTGACGCGGCAAAAGCCGTCGGCAAAAACCATATTTTTCGAATTAATCAGTGTCGATGATGCCTTGGCATTTCCCTCGATATCCACATCATTTTTATCCGTGATGATGATACGGAGATTTTTAACATCGCCGTTGGCTATGTGATAGGGCTGGGGCTGCGGTTTTGAGGACCACTGGTATACCCAAAGAAGGGATGTCTTTTCAAGACCCACGTCGCCGGAGATAATAACCTTGCCGCCTTCAGTAGCAATGGCTATATCGGGGAAAACCATCCCCCTTTCTTCCGGCAGTGTTATCTTGCAGTGGTTAACGGCAATGATTCCCTTCTGCGACAGATCTATAGTACCGTCAATACGAAATGTACCGGCCAGGGGCTTATAGACCTTCTGTGGATTTATCACACTGATCAGGGCGTTGGAAAGACGGATTGTGTTTATTTTTGTGCTGATAGAGGATTCTTTTTTCCCCCCCTGTTTCAGATCTTCGACGAGTGTCTGCAGGTTGGTCTTGTTTTCTTCATTAAAAACGATGTTCAGGCTGAGGTCCTGCAGGTAGATGTCATTGATGTTGAGTTTTTTATGGAGGAGATCGTAAAGGGAAAAACCAAGGCTGGCCTCAGCGGCCTTTACCAGGACCGGGGCCGATGAATCAGTTCCGTCATAGAGCGTTATTCCCCTGAGGATAATTCCCCTGAAACCGTAATGAAAACCGTCAATGGAAATCCGCCTTTTCAGGGAGCTCTCTATCTGGTTCACCACCATATCCCTGACTTTTTCTTCGGGGTAAAGGTAGAGAAAAGCGGCCGATGCGGCTCCTACGATTACAACGAAAACGGCGAGAGATATGATAAAATTTTTAATAATTTTTGCTTTTACTGGCTTCACGCTTTCTTTCCAGTGCGGCCTGCTTCTTGAAAAAATGCACGGTTTTTTCCAGTTCCTGAAGGTCAGTGCAGAATATCTTGCCTTGCTCGAGCTTCATGTGCTTGTCTTCCAGGACCTGGACCATGATGACATCGCCCTTGTCGGGAGGGAGACCTACCATGTTGATAAGCTCTTTTGATCCGAACTCGAAGTTGTGGGCTTTTTTTGCTTCGATAGGTATTTTCTGTTTTTCTATCTGGATCAGGAGCGTGTCGTAGATGCGTCCAACATCGCTCTTGATCATGAGGTTTTCGAGCTGGCGATAAGCGGTCCATATCCGCTCACTGAGGAGCTGGATGAGACGGGTTGCCAGTTGGGGCTGCTGCTGAACCATATTCTCGAAGTTCTGCTTATTGATGGCGAGCACGGTCACGTCGCCGAAGGTGATGGCCGAGGCGCTGCGCGGTTTATTGTCCAGGAGGGCCATCTCGCCGAAGATATCGCCCGGTTTGAGTACGGCCAGGAGCACTTCCTCGTCGACTATCTTGGTAATTTTTACTTTTCCCGACTGGATGATGAAGAGTTCCTCGCCCGGTTCGTATTCGCTGAATATCATGGTATTGTCTTTGTAGATCCTGTTCATCTGGCCCGTTAACGGCTGATCGCTGATCTTGAGGGGTGCCTTCATGGTCTGGAGACGCTGGATGGCGGCATTGGCGTTCTCCCCTCGGGGACAGTACTGGAGATAGCGCTGAAAGGCGTATATGGCATGTTTCGGGGAACGCTTTTTAAGATAATAATCGCCGATGTTGAAAAGATGGGTTGGATCTTCGGTTATGGCGTTCTTGAAGGTCAGGTTGGTTATGGCATGGTCGAAATCCCGCAGTTTTCTGCTGAAAAACCTGATTATTTTCATGGCAACGGCGGGGTTTTTCTGGATAAGCAGGCCGAACAGCTCGCGTTCAACGGATATGAGCGAGACATTTTCCAGGGCGATGGCTGTGTCAAGGCGGGCGTGTCCGCTCATACACGATATGACGCCGAAGAAATCACCGGGGCCCAGGATGGCATAGGGTTCTTCGGCCATAACCGGGTTTTCTTTGGCTACCTTCACGCGCCCGCTTCTGATTATGTAGAAATTATGAGCATTTTTCTTGCCTTCGATCATAACGAATGAATTGGCAAGATAATTCTCTGTTTTAAACTGCATATCCGCCATGGAGCCTCTTGGTTCACAATTCAGAAATTAAGGAATACACTATCATTAAATTCGGCACAATACCAGTATATTTCCATGATTTTATCAACACCATATTGCATAAATTGCTTGATAACACTGAAACGGCCGGGATAGCTTTCAGGCCCCCCGGCGTATTATCCTGATTTATTGATATATCAACAGTCACCACCCCATAGGAGGTGATGAACAATCGTATAATGTAAAAGCCCCCCCGAGGGGCGAAATAGTAATTTACAACATAGTGAACATAACGGGCGTGACAATATTAGTCAATCATATTTCTTCGGCCCTACCGCGACTCAAATATGTGGACAATATAACTAAAATGCATATGTATGCATTATCTATCAGCGCCCGATCAGTTTTTTCAGGCGGTTCAGTTCATTCAGGGCATCAAGGGGGGTTACGGCGTTCAGGTCGATATTCTCCAGGGCCTGAATGACCAGGTGATTCGCAGCGTTGAAAATCTCCAGCTGTTCCGAGGCGGAATCTTCTCCGGCGTCGAATTTTTTGCGTCCCGACGACGCATTTTCCAGCTTGTCCAGTATCTTCGCGGCACGGTTTACTATCTGTTGAGGTATCCCGGCCAGTTTGGCCACATGGATGCCGTAGGATTTATCGGCGGAACCCGGGGCGACCTTGTGCAGGAAGTCCACGCCGCTTAAATGCTCCCTGACCATGACATTGTAATTAACTATGCCCTGTCGGGAGCCCAGCTGCGTAAGTTCATGATAGTGCGTGGCAAAGAGGGTTTTCGCCCTGATGTAGCGGAGAATGTATTCCGTAACAGCCCAGGCGATGCTGAGGCCGTCATAGGTGCTGGTACCGCGACCCACCTCGTCCATTATTATAAGGCTTCGTTCCGTGGCGTTGTTCAGGATATTGGCCGTTTCATTCATCTCCACCAGGAAGGTCGATTCTCCCCGGGAGATATTGTCCGAGGCGCCAATCCGCGTGAATATCCTGTCCACGATGGAGCAATCGGCTTCGCGGGCCGGGACAAAGGAGCCGATCTGTGCCATGAGCTGAACCATGGCGCAGGTGCGGATGTATGTTGACTTTCCCGACATGTTGGGGCCCGTGATTACCTGGATCATGTTTTCCCCGGTGTCCAGATGGATGTCGTTGGGAATGAAGACTTCGCGGGTATAATATTTTTCCACGACGGGATGCCGGGCGTCTTTAATGTCGGTTATGCCTTCGCCGTTGAATGCGGGCCTGACGTACCTGTTCTCTATGGCGGCGAAGGCCAGGGAGGCGTAAAAATCCAGGAGTCCCATGGTTTCTCCCAGCTTCTGGATATCCTCGCGGCGCGCAAGTATCAAGCCCCGCAGCTTTTCGATTTCTTCTTTTTCAAGGGAGACGATCTTTTCCGAGGCGGACATAATGTCGGTTTCGAACTTCTGCAGTTCCTCCGTGGTATAGCGCTCCGCTCCCACCAGGGTCTGTTTCCTGAAATAGGTTTCGGGAACGCCGTGTGTCTGGCCCTTGCTTATCTCGATATAGTATCCCAGGATACGGTTGTACTTGATTTTCAGGGTTGAGATGCCCAGCCTTTTCTTTTCATCCTCCTGGTATTGCAGAACCCATTCCTTGGCGTGCGTTTTCAGGTTGTAGAGACGGTCCAGTTCGGCGGAATATCCCTCTCTTATGACGCGGCCCTGTTCCGGTGACAGGGCCGGTTCATCGGCAATGGCGGCGCTGATGGCCGCGGCAAGGTCCCGAAGGTCCGGAATTCCCGCCAGGAGGCCGCTGAAATAATCAACGGGCTGTTCCAGGAGAATAGCCTGTATTTCCAGGGCCGCCGTAACGGAATGCTCCAGGGCGATGAAATTGCGGGGGAAAGTCTTCCCCAGGATGAACCGCGAGAGGATGCGCTCAACGTCATGGATGTTTTTAAGCACGGACTGGAGCTTTACCGTGAGGTCATGGAATTCATGAAAGTACTGCACTATATCGAGCTTTCTTTCGATTTCGGCCTGACTGAGAAGGGGCTGCAGGATGCTTCGTTCCAGGACGCGCCTGCCCATGGGGGTCTTTGTGTGGTTCAGCACCGAGAAGAGGGAACGGTTCTTTGAACCGTCCTGCTGGTTCAGTATCAGCTCCAGGCTGCCGATGGTGGCGTCATCCAGGACCATCCTGTCCGACGACAGGAGCTTTTGGGGGGCTTTCAGATGCCCGAAGGCCTTCCGGTGGGTTTCGCGCAGATACTGCAGGATCGATCCGGCCGTCATTATCTCCATGTCGCTCTGTATGCCCAGTCCCTTTGTGCCGGCTGTTTTATAGACATCGCAGATGAGGTCGCGCATGTAATCCGTATCATAGAGCCACTCGTTGATGCGGTACACGGGGATATCCCGGCCCCTGATGAATTCGATGAAAGAGCCGTCATTGGGATCACTTCCTTCCCTGAGAATTATTTCCGTGGGATTGAAGCGGGCGATTTCCCCCCGGAAGAGTCCCAGGGACTTGTCGATTGATGAGAGGAAAAAATCACCCGTAGAAATGTCGACAAAGGCGAGGCCGATGCCCTTTTCGCCGATTATGGCCGACGCAAGAAAATTATTCTCATCGGAGTGGAGCAGGTTCTGCTCGATAACCGTCCCCGGCGTGATGATGCGTACCACCTCGCGTCTTACAACGGTGCCCGTCGAAGGCACTGTTTCCATCTGCTCGCATATGGCCACGCGTTTGCCCGCCTTGATGAGCCGTACGATGTAGCTCTCGGCGGCATGGAAGGGGATGCCGCACATGGGAACGTCGTTCTGGCGTGAGGTAAGGGCGATGTCCAGTATTTTCGAGGCGGCGTGGGCGTCGTCGAAAAACATTTCATAGAAATCACCCATCCTGAAAAAGAGGATCTCGTTCTGGTGCTTTCTCTTTATCTCCATGTACTGCTTCATCATGGGTGTCAGGGTGGAATCCATGCTATTCTCCATATATGTAAAGACTGCCGTTTTTGCCCGATACCCGGACTATGTTGCCGTTTATGCCCAGCTCTTCGGCCAGGCGTATTTTTACGCCCAGGGCCTTTTCCAGGGTGGGGCTCTTTCCCACATAATGAATAAACCCTTCGCGGAGACGCACTGTGCTTACCGGTTCGAACCCCATCAATAGCTTTTTGATTTCCGAGGTCTGCGACAGGGACTGGAAGGGGCCGATGGCCACGGCGAAGAAAGGGGCGCCGTCTTCATTTTCCCGGACGGCCATGTCGGGTGAAATATCGATACTGTCGGTCCCGGCTATGGTCTTCTCATCGGGATAATAGGGCACCCCGACGGTTTTGTTTCCCTTCAGTTCTTTCAGTCTCTCCCTGGCCAGGTCTGCCTCGGGTGAGCGGGGATAGAGCTTCTCCAGGTCCTCGTAGGCCGTAAGGGCCCTGCCGGCGTCGCCCGTGTGGTCATAAAAATCTCCGAGAAGAAAGAGAATCGATGGATGGACCGCTGAATCCTTGTAGCCCAGGAGAAGCTCGCGAAGAGTGTATATATAGCCGCGGGAATAGCCGTCCTGCTTCCGGTTTAGACTGGCCTGGATAAGAAGGGTTTTTGCCAGGGTCTCGTAGTTATGGGTGCTTTCCGTCAGTGCCCGTGCCGTATCTCCGGCAATGTCGTACCGGTACATCTTGAGCGCGGCAGCTATGTAAAAGAAACGGAAATCGGTGAGGTAGACGGATCGGGGAAAGGTTCCCATGCCGTATTGAGAATCAATTTTCAGGGCATTCCAGTCTGCCGAGAGATGGTGTATCTCGCAGATGCGGAGCTGGGCGTAATCACGTTTATCGAAACGGGGGTACCAGCGCACAATGGACCTGAACAGGGCAAGGGCCGCAGCGGGACTGGATTCAGCATCGGCCTGAATGAGGCGGACCGATGGAACATGTCCGCTGCGGGGATATTTTTTCAGGAATTCGCCGCAAAGGGGGCTGACGCCTGACCTGTCATGCGCCTGCTGTTTTACAATGCGCCTGAAGAAGTCATCGTCGCCGGCGGCATGGAGGGATGACGCTGCGACCAGGGCGCAGAGAATCAGTATCATGTGCGTTTTAACCGGCAATTTTCATCCCCTGGAGCGTTGAACCGTTTATACCCAGGATTTTTATTCTGGTATATCTGCCGATGTCTTCATCATCGCCGGGAAACACGGCGGGATGATTAAGGAAGGTCTTGCCCATAATTTCGTTTCCGGAGTTTCTGCTTATTCTTTCGGGAATGAGTTCCTCAATCCTGTTGATGCGCGCCTCCAGTTTCTCCCGCGATATGGCGCGCTGTACCGAAATCAGTTCATTGAGACGGGCTATTTTTTCATCGCGGGTCAGGAGCTCCCGAAGGCCGGCCGACGGTGTTCCTTCCCGGGGAGAGTAGGCGTACATGAAGGCATCGTCGAAACGGACACGGCGCACCGCTTCCATGGTTGCGGCGAAGTCGCTTTCATCCTCGCCGGGAAACCCCACGATGAGGTCCGTGGTAATGGAATAATCCTCCAGTCCGCTGTCAATGAGTTCCACGATGGAAAGATAACGGTCAAGGGTATATTTGCGGTTCATGGAAGCCAGGATTTTATCGGAGCCGCTCTGCAGGGGCAGGTGAATGCTCCGCGAGATGTTGCCGTGGTCCTTCATGACGCCGATGATTTCAGGATCGAAATCTTTAGGATGCGATGTGAGGTAGTTGATCCTGACAAGACCTTTAATGCGGGCCGTTTTTTCCAGGAGGGCATAGAACGGGATATCGCCGCTGTCGTGGCCGAACTGATTTACGTTCTGTCCCAGGAGTGTTATCTCCTTCACGCCCTTTGCAGCCAGGGAATTTATATGTTTTAGAATATCCTGTGAACGAAAAGAGATGAGCCTGCCGCGCACATAGGGAACGATGCAGTAGGCGCAGTAGTTTTCACAGCCGTGGGTGATGGTGACCCATTCATGCCATCGTTGTCCTTCATGTTCCGTCGCTATGGAGTCAAAGAGCCGTCCCTGGAAGTCCGCCGCTTCCTGGGACAGGAAGGCCCGCCCCTTTTTTCCTTCGAGGTAATTCCCTACGATTTCGCCGATCTTCGGTGACTGGTAGGGGCCGATGACAAGATGGGCAAGACCGTCCTGTACCAGCTTTGTCCCTATCCTCTGGGCCATGCATCCCGTGACCACGATGATGCCATTTTTGCGATTAACGGCGGGGCGTATGGACCGGATGCGGGCCGTGGCCCTGTTCTCAGCATGCTGCCGCACGGAGCAGGTGTTGTAGACCACCACATCGGCCTCACTTTCCGACGGGGCAGGGAGAAATCCGTTTTTTATCAGCGACGATTCCATGAGTTCTGAATCGCTCTTGTTCATCTGGCAGCCGAAGGTCTCTATGTGAAAGGTTTTATGCAAAATATTCCTCAGGAAGTGTCAAAATATATGCTGATTTAAAGGTAAAAGGCGACTGAAGATACCATTTACGGGGAGAATATGTCAACAGTAAAGTAAAAATATTGTAAATTGGAGATGCAGCCCCCGGCGTATACTCTCATTTTTTACATTTATCGGTAGGCGCCACCCCCCTAGGGGGTTTTTAAACAGATGTATCAGGCATATGTAATTTTAATTAAATGATATCCGCTTTTAATGAATCAGGAGAGATTATCGGTGTAATTGATCTGTAAGTTTAAAGCCCCTTCAGGGGCGGCGATAGAGGGTATATGAAACACATTCCCTCTATACGCCGGGGGTCATGGCAGGATCGGTATTATTCCCTGCTGTACATGAGTCCCATGACGTTGAGATGATTATTTTTGCAGTCCAGCGCGAAGGTCCATTCCGCTGTCTGACCGGCATATTTTATTACCGGCTTGCCATCCTTCATCTCCCAGGTGAAGTTGCTGGGGCTGTCATCTCCCTGTTTTTCGAAACCGGTTTTATCCCTGTTGAACGTCAAGAGCTTAATTTTTCCCGATTCCACCACTTTCCAGGTGCCCGCGAGGCAGGACGAGGGGTCAGTATCCTTTTTATCTTCTTTTCCGCAGCCGGTAATCAGGGAGAGGGATGCGGCAATCATGATGGAACTCAGGAGAAAAAGGTACCTTTTCATTAATAATCCTCCGGGTTTGTCGGGTCATATACTCATTTGTATTGGTAAAACATATACTATTCCCGGGGTAATTGTCAAGCATGAGAATCGGCAGATTTTTTCTCCGGATAAGAAACAGAATTTTTTTTGCTTGATTTTATATCTGCAACGAGTAAGTATTCACTCGTTTATTGAATTGGGATATCAATGTTTCTATTGCACATAAAGGACAGTTTCTGGTATTGAAAAATTTACTTGTGAACTTCAGGGAGGTGCGGGGTGAGTGATAAAAAAATAACCAGGCGATCTGCAATGAAGAAAGGGGTAAGCGCTGCAGTGGGATTTGCCCTGGCGAATACTCTTTTTTGTTCGGGGGATGATAATAAATCCTTCGCCATTACTGTGGATGAGGACATATTTAACGATACAGTCCGTGACGCCCTTGCAGCCGATACGGTAATTAGTAAAAAACCCGGTATCGGGACCCCAAAACCAAACATCATTGTAATCCTCACCGATGACATGGGATATGGTGACCCGGGATGTTACGGCAACGAGGCCATTCAGACACCTCATATCGATACCATGGCACGGGAGGGTGTCCGCTTTACCGATTTCTACTGCAGCAGTCCACTCTGTTCACCGTCCCGGGCCGGGCTTCTCACGGGCCGCTATCCTCTCCGCAGCGGCATTACCTTTCCCTTGCAGCCCGGGAAAGATACCTTGATGAGAAAAGTAACCCGACAGATGGGCTACATGTTCGGCTCGCTGGGCATCTTTGATATGCGTAACGCCGAGAATGTCGTCAGTGGACTGCCCGCTTCGGAAATAACCATTGCCGAGGCGCTGAAAGTAGCGGGATATACATCGGGAGCCATCGGCAAGTGGCACCTGGGAGATTTTGTCAACAATCCTCAATATCATCCCCATAACTATGGCTTTGATTTTTTTACGGGGTTCAACGCCTCCAATGATGACTGGCCCGCGGCCTTCTGGCGCGACAAAACCGAAATAGTAAAGGATATCGGACTTGACCAGGGGAAGTACACCGGTCTGTTCACACGTGAAGCCGTGAGTTTTATAGAACGCTCGAAAGACAGGCCCTTCTTCCTGTACCTGGCCCACAAGGACCCGCATCAGCCCTGCATTCCTTCAAAAGATTTTGAAGGAAAATCGGAAGGGGGCCCCCATGGCGATACGGTCACCGAGGTGGACTGGAGTGTCGGAGAGATCATGAAGGCCCTGAAGAAAAACGGCCTCGATAAAAATACCCTGGTAATCTTTACCAGCGATAACGGCCCCTGGTTCGACGGCAGTCCCGGCGGATTGCGCGGAAGGAAGGGGATGAGTTTTGAAGGGGGATTCAGGGTGCCCATGATAGCCCGGTGGCCCCGTCACATTCCTCCGGGCAGTGTCTGCCGTGAACCGGCCATGAACATAGATTTTTTCCCAACCATGCTGGACCTGGCAGGGCTCACCCTGCCGTCTGACCGTGTGATCGATGGAAAAAATATCATGGGTCTTTTCGATAGCACGGAAAAGAAGAGCCCCCATGACGCGCTGTTTTATTTTCATTATAATGAAATTGAGGGAGTTCGTTCCGGGAAATGGAAATACTTTCGTTATGTCAACAACCTTGCATGGCCCATTCCCCTGGATAAACCGGTTACGTTTTTTGGGAAAGCAGCGGGAGGCCACGATTACAGGCCCGAGGGTTCGGATAAATCGGTTCCCACTATGGCGTCATGGCCCATACTGTACAACATGGAGCGTGATTGCGGCGAGAGCTACAATGTCATGAAGAAGTATCCACGAGAGGGTGATACACTTCTTCAGAAGATTCGGGATTTTGAAAAGAAATTCAGAGAAAATCCCCGGGGGTGGTTATAGATCAAGCTCGGCAATCTGCTGAAACTGACAGTGCTTTTTCTGGTCATCTTTAATCCCCTGGCAAGCTTCTCCGTGTTCACCGTGGCCACGGCAGGCTCCTCACGGTACTGGCCGTGATCATCTCCCTGATGGTCACGGGGTTCATGCTTTATTTCGCCGACCTGCTCAACCGGTTTCTGGACCGGACTACTATCCAGATCATGTCCACCCTCCTGGGTATCATCACCATCAGCTGTTCCGTGAATTTTATCTTCACGGGTATAAAGGGAATATTCCTGTACCATTAGGAATAGAAGCTCGGTAGAAGCTCGGTAGAAGCTCGGTAGAAGTCGTGTGTGGAATGTCATGCCCGTTGGAAAGGATATTTTAACAATTATGGGGCATTCAAGCTGATTTTTGCCGCGAGGAACACTCAGAATGACAGGCGTATTTTACAGTTGTCAACAATACAAGGATAGCTTAAAATACATAAAATGACAAGGAATAATGATATCTTGTATATTATACGAGAAAACATCGATTTGTCGTATTGACAAAATGATGATAAATCTCCTATAATTATAAGTCAGCGCTAAGTAAAAAGTGCTGGAATGACAATGGTTTAACAAAGTGAGGCAGGGCCCGAATGAGCATAAAGCTCCGGTGTGGAAAAGAAAGAGGCGGGAATCACCATCGATGTATACCGGTGACCATAATCGTGATCCTGGCAGCAGCAGCACTCCCGGCCTTATGCATGGAAACCACGGGCATGGGAACTGAAAAAACACAATTCACGGCAGAACAGGCGCTCATTGTGCTGGGAGGAGCCGTCATTGTCTGGCTGCTAATCCTGCTTTCCCGGAAAAATAAATCACAAGAGGAAGGTGAGGCAATAGAGCGTTTCAGATCACTTTTCCTCCTGGCACCGATCCCCATGGCATTCATATCACAGAGCGGTCAGATACTGTATCTGAATCGTCGTTTCACAGCGGTTATGGGTTTTAAGATCGACGATATTCCGTCAGTTGATGAATGGTTCGCCCAAGCCTTTCCCGATCCGCAGTATCGTCTAAGAGCCATGGATTTATGGCAGGAGGCAACCGGGGGCGACGACAACGGGAGTCGGAGTCCGAAGGATATCCAGATAATCTGCCGGGACGGTTCGAAACGTTTCATGGAAATAAACGCTGCCGGTCTGGGGGAGGTGATTCTTGTCTGTTTCGTCGATATCACCGATCGCAAGCTGGCGGAAGAGAACCTGAAAATTTTCATGGAGTCCGTAGACAACTCCTCTGATGCAATAGGAATGTCCACTCCCGAAGGCAGACACTACTATCAAAACAGGGCGTTTGATGAACTTCTCGGGAAAATCGGCGACAATCCACGTGAAACCGTCTACGTCGATAAAAAGGTAGGAGAAGAGGTTTTCAGCACAATAATGGCGGGAGGGCAATGGAGCGGTGAAATTCAATTGTATGCCGCTGATGGAAGAATTCTGGATATTTTTCAGCGGGCCTATTCGGGGAAAAATGAAAATGGAGATGTTTCGGTTTTGGTCGGTGTTAATACCGATATCACGGAACAAAAGCGGGCCGAGAACGAATTGCGTGAGAGCCAGCGTTTTCTTTCCGAGGTGATTGAAAATAGCGGCACCCTCATTTATGTAAAAGACAGGAATGGCCGCTATGAGATGGCGAACAAAAAATGGGATGAGGTCACTCTTTTAACGCGGGATTTCATCCTCGGTAAAACCGATGAAGAGCTCTTTCCGGGACAAGTTGGTTCTGATTTCAGAAAAGTAGACCTGCAGGTGATGGAATCAAAAAAAGTCATGCAGGTTGAAGAAATACTGGAAGACGCGGCCGGGAAGCGGTATTTTCTCTCGATAAAATTTCCCCTATTGGATAATGATAAAAATGTGAAAGGCCTGTGCGGGATGTCCACGGAGATCACCGAGCGAAAAGGGATGGAGAACGCATTGCGCGAGAGCGAGAAACGCGCCGGGATGCAGCGGACAGCAATTGCCCATCTGGCGGTTAAGCAGTATACCGACGGTGTGGACCAGATTTCCGGGATTGAGCATATTTCAAAAGTCATGGCCGAAACCATTGGTGTAGCGCGTGCCAGTGTTTGGAAACTTAGTGATAACAAGTCTGAATTGCTTTGCCTCTCGCTCTATGAGGCAGATAAAAAGAAGTTCAGCTCAGGAGAGATTCTTGACCCGAATACATTTTCCTCCTACTTCGAAGCCATTATGGCCGAAAACCGGGTATATGCGGAAGATGCCCAAAACGATCCGCGGACCCGTGAATTGACCGATTTTTACCTGAGGCCGCTGGGCATCGCATCTCTTCTTGATGCCGGTATTTTTGTTGAAGGCAGACTGGTTGGTCTCGTAAGCTGTGAACATATCGGAGACAGAAGGAAGTGGCATGCCGATGAGGAATCCTTTATCAGCACCATGGCATCCATTACAGCCCAGCATTTCATTAATCAGGAACGCCGACGGGATGAAGAGGAGCGTGAAAACTTGAAGGGACAGCTGGTCCAGGCCCAGAAGCTGGAATCCATCGGCCGTCTGGCCGGAGGCATCGCCCATGATTTCAACAATATGCTGGGAGTGATACTGGGCCGCACAGAACTGGCCCTGGGAAAGGTTGATTCGTCGCATCCGCTCCATAAATCCCTGAAGGAGATCCGCAAGGCGGCCGAGCGTTCCGCCGATCTGACCCGGCAGCTCCTGGCCTTTGCGCGCAAACAGACCATTGCTCCGCGGCCTCTGGATTTCAACCGCACCGTGGAAGGCATGCTGACAATCGTTCGACGGCTCATTGGCGAGAATATCGAACTTGTATGGCGGCCCGGCGAAGGCCTGTGGTCTGTCAAAATGGACCCGTCACAGATCGACCAGGTCCTGGCCAACCTCTGTGTAAATTCCCGCGATGCCATTAAGGGTGTAGGCAACATCACTATCGCTACGGAAAACAGGATCATCGATGGGGTTTACTGCGCAGGAAAAGCCGATTGCGTTTCCGGGGAATATGTGATGCTTTCCATTGCCGATAACGGCTGCGGCATGGAGAGGGAAATCCTGACCAATATCTATGAGCCTTTCTTTACGACGAAGGAGATGGGTGAGGGCACGGGACTGGGGCTTTCCACAGTCTACGGCATTGTCAGGCAAAATGACGGCTTTATCGATGTAAACAGCGAACCGGGCCGGGGAACGACATTTAACATATACCTGCCGCGGCATACAGCCGTACATGAATCACTGCAGGACAAAAACCAGGCAGACCAGTCGGCGCGCGGTCATGAAACCATTCTCGTCGTGGAGGACGAAACAACCATACTGGAAGTGGCGGCTGTCATGCTGGAGGAACTGGGTTATGCTGTTCTTACAGCAGGAACTCCCGGCGATGCCATAGCCATCGCTGAAGAGAACCACGGCAAAATTGACCTCCTCATAACCGATGTGGTTATGCCCGGGATGAACGGTCGTGAATTATCCGATAAACTGCTGTCGATATATCCCGATCTACGGTGTCTATTCATGTCGGGATACACGGCCAGTGTGATTGCCCGGCACGGTGTGCTCGACGAAGGGATGCATTTTTTACAGAAGCCCTTTTCCATGAAGGATCTGGCCGCAGGTGTACGGGAAGTACTGGAAGGGTAAGTTGTGTAAATATCATTTTAAAAATATTTTATCAATCATGAGGTTAGTATGAAAAAACTACCAATAATTATTTTGGTCATAGCTTTTTCAAGCATGCTTTATGCACAAGAAAATACGATTACACCTTATATTGATAATAAACAGATAGATATTGATTCTATTCCTAAAGGTGAGCCTGTCATCGTCGGAGATAAGGAATTATTTAGAATTCACTCTGTACTAGGCCCTTTCTCTTCTAAAGAGAGAGCATCAGCTACTATTCAAAGATTAAATAGAATACTGGAAAAGAAACTGTTTGATCGTGATAAACTTAAGGTGATTACTTCGGAATTTACAACTGACATAGTTTATGACAATGCAATTATTATGTCAATTACTGCAATCGATGCAAAAGAAGAAAATAAAAATCCCGATGAGCTGGCAAATGCATATATTGAAACAATTGCCGATATTCAGAAAACTCGACCCCAGCATACAATTGTCAATAAACCGGAGGATATTTATACATTTATTATTAATAATCGAGATACTTTAATAAAAGCGGTTGTTGCATTATTTTCATCGATTGTTTTTTTAATTATATATTATTTTTTATCAAAATTATTTTCTAAGATATACACGGTAGTAGAAAAAAGAAAAGGGACTACATTCAAATCTATTATAATCAAAAATAATGAAATTATAAGTGATTCTACTTTAGTTTCGCTCCTCGTATCAATTCTTAAAGCTGTAAAACTTTCAGCTGTTATTGGGCTTTTATATCTACTCATAACCATAATTTTTATTCTTTTCCCCTGGGCAAAATCTGCTTCCGTCATGAATATTATAAAAGGTATCCTTCTCACAATTTTGACTACTGTTATTGCTATTGGAATCTTTAAAACAATTAAAATTGGAATGAAAGCTCTTCAGGATAATATTTCAAATTGGAAAGGGACGCTTATAAAACCATTAAAAATAAAAACTGTAAGTGTTCTTACCGAGGAGCAAAGTGTTAATATTCTAAAGAAAATGATCCTTGCTTTTTATATAATACTCAACATTTTTCTTCTGTATATTTTTATCCCCATTATTTTCAGCTATTTCGAATTTACAAGTACCTGGGCGGATTCTCTATTCGGCTATATTTTAACACCACTGAAAATGATGATTTCAGCATTTGCCGGATTTCTTCCCAATTTATTTTTTATTTTTGTAATTATCTTTGTCAATCGATACGTCATCAAATTAACAAAAGTTATTTTTGATGAGATTGCAGCTGGTAATATTGCAATTCATAATTTTCATCAGGATTGGGCTGAACCGACATTTAAAATTGTTCGCAGCATGATAATAATTTTTACAATAATTGTCGTATTCCCATATCTCCCGGGTTCTCAATCCGACGCATTTAAAGGTATCTCAATATTTCTGGGGATTCTCTTCTCTTTAGGTTCTACTTCTGTTATAGCAAATATAGTAGCTGGTACAATTCTAACATATATGTATGCATTTAGAATCGGTGATCGGGTAAAAATTGGCGATACTGTCGGTGATGTTATTGAAAAAACACTCCTTGTAACAAGAGTCAAAACAGTTAAAAACATAATGGTCACAATCCCAAATTCAATTGTAATGGGAAGTCATATTATTAACTATACCACTTCATCAACTCATGGTGAAGGCCTCATTCTATGTACAACCATTACGCTTGGATATGATATTCCATGGAAAAAGGTACATGATACTTTAATTAATGCAGCACTTGCTACGGCAGATATAAAAAAACAACCTTCCCCTTTTGTTCTTCAAACGGGTCTTGATGATTTTTACGTAAGTTATGAGGTCAACTGTTATACTGACAGACCTGAGATAATGGCTCGTATATATTCCGAATTACATCAGAATATTCAGGATAAATGCAGCGAAGCAGGGATTGAAATACTATCCCCTCACTATACAGCTGCTCGTGATGGAAATGCCTCTACAATACCAGGTCAATCTTTACAGGAAACATACCAGGCTCCTCCTTTTGTTATAAAAATTATTGATAAGTTGATTAAAAAGGATAAAAATGGTGATGATAAATAAAAGAATAATCCAATTTTAGCGGTTTCATACGTCCTGTCTTTCTTGTTCAGTGAGAAGAGTTCAAGAGCTCCGTAAATTAAAAGAGGAGGCCGTTAACAGCCTCCTCTTTACGTATCAGGGCGATTTTTTTCAGATAATATACATCAGGTTGATTTCTCTCCTGTTGTGCAATCTTATGGGCACCTCTAAAAATTAGGTTTTTCATTAATTAAAAAATGAAAAAACCTAATTTTTCCTATGCTTGTGCCCACAAGGGAACTTCCAAAATCTAATTTATAGAGGTTCCCTTATTGGAGTGTGAATGAGCGTGTATTGTTTTTGTAAGGCCGTATAATGTGTGTCCAGCCCGATTCCTGGTGCCCCTGCTGTACGATTCGGTATGTTCCGGGAGCTGCCCCCTTGGTGTACCAGGTGACAGTGCAGTGGTTACAGGCAACGCTGTCGCGTTTCCAGTGATATTCTACCTGGGGATCCCAGTCGAAATACACCTGTTTCCACTGGCCGTTTTCATACTTCTCGATGATCCCGAAAGGATAGATGGCATGCTTTTTCTGCTTAATGAAATAGTTGAGCGTTGAACGGGGGTGCCCACCCCAGAAGGTCACCGCAATGGTATCCCCGACTTTATATGTGCTGTTCGGTTCTTTTACGGGATCACCCCAGTCAGTGAAGAGTTCCTTGTCGTCGAAGAAAACTCCCGAGGAAAAGTTCCACTGACTGTTTGAGAGATCCATTGGTGTGGGGCCGGGTTCTACCGGTGAGCCCGATACAATGGCGTCGGCCAGTTTCCTGATTTCCTGCTGGCAGGCTTTCAGCTGATTCGGGCCGAACCATGTCCCTGCTGCGGCATAGGATTGTATCTGGTATTCCTCCCATGTTGCCATATATGAGGCATAGGCATTGGCAAGGCCGGAGACGACGCTGTATTTTACACCGGCACTTTGAAGTTTCTCAAGGGCGGTTGCCTTGAGACGGCGTCCGGCCATGCTTGTTATTTCAAAGGGCAGGGCTGAAATTGCTACAGAACCGATTTTCAGAACCTGAATGGGCAGAATTTGAGGAATCATGTCAACTTCCGGATCGAAGTTGATGCCCATTGCTCCCACGGGAAGTATGACCGGTTTCGGATAGTGGCATTCCTTGTATGCGGGATCTGCCGATTCAGTCCAGAAAACTCCGATGAGGGTGCCGACAAATCCGTTGATGACGTCAGTGGAGTATTCATCCTGCCAGCTGGGACTGTTAACGGTGATATGAAGCGGATACAGTGGTGACGGCGAGGGATTGTCGGCGGGAGAGCCCGCAGAATACGAGGCCCCCATCCCGCCTGCACAGGTAGTACGCCCGGCTTCTGTGACATAGAGGCTTCTGAAATCGACATATTCATGTCTGAAAGCCAGAGGTCCGGTGACTTTTTCCGTTGCAGTATTATAGAGATGTTTCGCCATCGTGTACTGGCGTTCCACGATTACATTGAGAATGGGATTGTTTTCGATTCTGGGTTCTTTATATGCCTGATAAAATGGAAATCCGAAATCCTCAGCTTCCTCCAGGGTCCATCCCAATTCCGCGGCAGCTTCTTCAGCTGAGCCAAGGAACTCTGTAAAGGGGACATTCGGTGTTACATCACCTGAATTGGACTGGGCAAAAGCGGCAATGAACGTGTCTCCGGATAAGTAATTGGTACCTTTGTCTTTTTCAAAAAGATATGATGAAAGCCCCTTGCTGTCACCGCTGATGAGTTTGTTTTCCGGGCCGATGCAGTCGGGATGCACGGCATACCAGTTGATCATACCGCGTTCTGTACCGTCTGTTCCTACAAACTTGAGGAGAATCATTTCCTTATCTGTGTTGAAATCGTAGAGAGCCCTTTCTTCCGATGGATTGTTGTTATAAGCAAGGGTGTCTCTGCTCCATCCGGCATTGGGGATGATGCCGCGGTTGACATAAATATACGATGGTTTAATATTGTTGTGAGCGCGTTTGATTGACTCATAGATGCCCTCAACAGTGGCGAACATGGTATCTTTCAGGAAACCTTTCTGAGTCGCGTTGTAAAGAAAATACCATGAAGCACCACTGACTGAATTATGAGTATGCGTCGCGCTGATAAGGATATTCTTTTCATTGTAATACTGGCTCAATTCAGAATCGGCGGCAATTTTCTTTGCCACTTCGAGTTTGACGCCCAGGTCGATCATCCACGTATCGGCGCTGACAAAGACAACACTGGTTGTTCCGTCATTGATGATATACGCCCGTGACCAGAGACGCGTTGAAATTCCTTCAGTTTTCTGATCTTCAATAGCGTAGCCGCCCATAACGACCTCCGCGGCAGGTCCTGTAATATCAAAGATTCCGGTGCCTACCATATATTGGCCATCAGCGGCATTCAGAGTAACTGTGGATCTTGGAGTGTTTTTCACAGTTGAATCCCCTGTTGCCTGTGAGTCATAGCCGCAGGCGGAGAAAACAATTATTGCCATGACCATGGCCGCCAGAGATTTGCGATACAGTGGTAAAAAAAATTGTTTCATTAGATAGCCTCCATGAAATAAATTCTATTATACTGTTTATGTCTCTTTGTTTAGCGGCATAATTGTGTAAAACTGGTGACTTTATTTTTAAAAAAGATTCAATCGCCGCTAATCACATAACATATAGTTGATGATGTTATTGTTTTCAATTAAGTTTTTCATATTACGCTGGTCGTATTTTGATGATGTGTTTATACTAACAGAATCATTCTATCATTTAACATTGTAATCAGTAATATTACCTTTTAAGATAAACTACTATATAGTGGTTGACTTATGAGATTTGTATTCTGGAAATGAATTGTTTTGTGTTAGTATTCACTTGACTCAAGTCTAACCCCGCCATTCATGGCGGGCCATAATAATACATCATCACAAGGACACTCCTTTCATGAAGCATCTCATCATAACCGCAATCAGCATCTTACTCTCAGCCGCCATTCCGGCGAACAGCAATAAAGGCCCTTTTCTCCGGGACTATATGCGCGACAACAACATCACGGGCACCGTGGTGATCGAATCGTTGCAGACCAATAAAAAATTTGTATACGATGAAAAGAGGGCCGCGGTGAGGTTTACGCCGGCTTCGACTTTCAAGATTGTCAATACGCTTATCGCCCTGCAGGAAAAGGCTGTGAATGATGAAAATGAAATCATTAAATGGGACGGTCGCGTTTCGGAATTTGCCGACTGGAACAGGGATCAAAGTATTAAAAGCGCCTTTGGTGTGAGCTGCGTGTGGTTTTACCAGGAGCTGGCCAGGAGGGTAGGCAATGGAGCCTATATGTCGTATCTGAAAAGGATGAACTATGGTAATCAGAAAACAGGAGAGCATATCGATACATTCTGGCTTGACGGTAGTCTGCAGATTTCTGCCCTTGAACAGATTTCGGTTTTGAAAAATATCTATAATGAGAAATACGGCTTCGATAAAAAAAATTATGAAATATTGAAAGAGGTTATGATCGTTGACCGGACCGGCGACTATATCGTACGGGCCAAGACCGGCACGGCAATGCGTGTGAAGCCCGTGACAGGCTGGTACGTGGGCTACATTGAAACGAAAGGCGATGTCTGGTTTTTCGCCTGCAATATCGATATGGAAAGGCCGGAACAGTCGAAGCTGAGAAAGGAAACGGTGTACAGGGCATTGAGGGAAGCAGGGTTACTTTGAACCGGGGCAAGTCCGGGATACTTTTTAGTGTTTCGTATCATGATGAGGCAGAAATGGAAATTTTCAATAAGGATAATACACGCAACACCGGCTCCCTTGAAATATTAAAATCATACATGCTAATAGGCAGTCGTAATGTCAAGGATGCCGGCATATCAATTCAGATATCATATATACCCGTAAATTCCGGGCAGCCCATTCATAGCCACGAACCTGAACAGTGCTATTATATTATCAGCGGTAATGGGCTGATGAGTATCGACAATGATGAAGAATATGTAAATGCCGGAGACGCCGTTCATATTCCTTCCGGTAAAAAACACGGAATCAGAAATGTCGGCACTGACGCACTGCAGTATTTGACGGCCAATTCACCGGCCTTCAGTGAGGAGTATGAAAGCAGGTTGTGGCCTGAAAAATAAATTGACCCGGGGTTTGTGACAGGGAAATACTTTCGCTGGCAGCTTTCTTCTCAGCAGGCGATGATTTCCTTGATGTTGAACTCCCTTCCGCACAATAAATCCCACTCACTTTTCCCGCAGTCGGGACACTTCCTGTTGTTCGCAATGAGATTATAAACCGCGTTGCACTTTTTGCAGATGGCATTGCCCGGCAAAATCTCAATCTTTAATTTTGTTTCCTGCAATAATGTACCGTCCACGGCAACCGGGTAGCATGACTCGATATACCGCGGGATTATCGATGAGAGTTCGCCGATCTGGAGAACCAGGGTGTCGATTCTGGTAACACCGTTTTTCCTTGCGAAATCTTCAACGGTTTTGACGATCTCAATCACGATACCCAATTCATGCAAAGGAATTTACCTCTTCTGTTAATGTGTAAGGGCAGGGGGAACAGAAATCCCCTGCCCATTATTTCATTCTCGGAATCAATTCCTCAAGTCCGTCTTTTCGCCTGAAAATGCCGATCTCAGAAATTTAACGGGCTTCATGAGAGCGATTCTTACCTTGCGCTTTAACGCATATTTAATGACAGCAGGCTTCAGGTCCTTGAGTTCCACGCTTGCGCTGTCGTATTTCCTGACCAGCTTGATCGCGTCGAACTTGCACTTGGTAACGCAAACCCCGCAGCCCACACAGAGAAATTCATCGGCCACCGTAGCGCCGCAGCTGAGGCAGCGTTCCGTTTCCATTTTGACCTGTTCTTCCGTGAAGGTTACGCGTAAATCCTTAAAAGTTTCCTTTGATACATTGCCGTCGACATGATTTGCTTTTTGCCGCGGAAGACGATCGTAACCCTCCAGATCAAGGTTCTCTTTGTCCAGGGAGCGATAATCTCTCATGGTGCGGCCGAGAAGCAGGCTCTGTCCCGGCTGCACAAAGCGATGGATAGAGATCGCTCCTTCCTTACCCATGGCGATGGCGTCAATGGCGAACATGGGCCCGGTCAATGCGTCGCCGCCGGCGAAAACGTCGGGCTCGCCTGTCTGATACGTGGCAGGATCGGCTTTAATTGTCTTGTTGGGATTAAGTTCAATGTTGCTGCCGGCGATGAGGTTGCCCCAATCCATTGCCTGACCAACGGAGATCAGGACATTGTTTGCCTTTAAAACCTTTGTTTCATTGTCGTCGAAGACGGGATTGAACTTTCCCTTTTCATCGAAGACGGATGTACATTTTCTGAATTCAACACCGGTAACACGTCCGTTTTCCGCAAGGATTCGTTTGGGGCCCCAGGAATTGTTGATGATGATGCCTTCAGACACCGCTTCTTCAATTTCTTCTTCCAGGGCCGGCATTTCTTTCCTGTTCTCCAGGCAGTACATCTCTACCGGTGATGCGCCGACGCGCAGGGCGGTCCGGGCCACATCAATGGCCACGTTTCCGCCGCCGATTACCACGGTTGGCCCTTCCAGTTTTACCCCTTCATTGAGGCTGACATTGCGAAGGAACTCAACACCGGTGATGACACCCCGGGCATCTTCACCTTCGATGCCGAGCTTACGGCCGGCCTGGGCGCCGATGGCGAGATAAAACGCTTCAAAGCCCTGGCCGCGCAGGTCCTTGAGAATGACATCTTTACCAACTTCGATACCTGTTTTGAACGCTACACCCAGTTCTTTCAGGATATCAATTTCAGCGTTCACTACATCTTTCTCCAGTCTGAAGGAGGGGATGCCCATCGTGAGCATGCCGCCCAGTGCTTTTTGCTTTTCAAAAACCGTAACCCTGTACCCGTCAACGGCCAGGTAGTAGGCGCAGGAAAGTCCAGCGGGCCCGGCGCCTATAACGGCAATATTTTTTCCGTACTGATGTTTTATCCTTGGAACAAAGCGGGTGGCCGCGTTCAAATCCTGTTCAGCAATGAATTTTTTGATATCATCGATGGCGATGGGATCATCCACGTCGCCCCTGGTACAGGCCGATTCGCAGTATCTCGGGCAGACGCGTCCGCATACTGCAGGGAAGGGATTCTCGTACTTGATGAGTTCAAGGGCTTCGGTATATTTTCCCTGTGATGCCAGCTTGATATATCCCTGGATGCCGATATGGGCGGGACATTCCGCTTTGCAGGGACTGGTGCCTGAATCGACAACAACTTTTCTGTTGGTGCGATATTCGTAATTCCATCTGTCAGGGCCCCATTCCGTATCGTAGGGAAGGTCTTTTCTTGATCGATCAGGAATCGGCGTTTTTGTGCAGAGCTTCTGACCGAGCCGGAGGGCGTTCATCGGGCAATTCTCGACGCATTCTCCACAGGCCACGCATTTGTCTTGATCCACGTGTGAAACGTAGTTCGAACGCACCATGTCGGGGTTTGTCCACATCTCGGCGACTCTCATGGAGAAGCAACCGCAACCGCAGCAATTGCATATGGCGTGCGTTTTTCCGGGACCGTCGGTGTTCGGTATTGAATGCATCAGACCGTTCGCCTCGGCTTTTTTAATGATTTCGAAAGCCTCTTCGCGGGTGATCTCCCGGCCCCGGCCCGTGCGGATATAGTATTCGGCGGCATGGCCCATCTGGATGCACATATCCTCCTTCAGGTGGCCGCATCCCTCTCCCATGATTTCCCTTGAAGTGCGGCAGGAGCAATCGGAAACCGAGAAAAGGTTGTTTTCGTTGAGATAGGTGGAAACTTCTTCGTAGGATGCTGTTCTGCTTTCACCGTTTAGGGATTGTTCAATGGGGATGACACGCATAGGCCCCAGACCCACGGGGAATATTCCTGCAGTCGCCGGTCCCCGTCTTTTGCCGTAGGCATCGAAGGCTTCGGCTATCTGCGGATACTTTTTAACGTTTTCTTTGTTGTTGACCATCATCTCCATGTGGCCCGGAACCCAGAGGTCCTGCCAGTATTTATCGACGCCGTCGATTTTATTGACAAAAGCCACACCGGCAACGGCCAGTTCCCATAAGAGCTTTTCCGTTTCCTCTACGGATTTGCCGCACAGGGGAGCAACCTCCGCGGCGCTCATGGGTTTGCGCAATTTCAGGCAGAGTCCCACTTCCGCCATTGCTTCCGTAACAACGGGCTCCAGAATTTTATATTCCGGATAGTCCGGTTTTATCTCGTCTTTTGTTCCGCGTTTTGTCCTGCTGATCTTATTGGCAAGATCCATTACCTTTTCATTTACCATGCATAGTACCCCGTTAATAAATTTTCAGTATGTTTTATTTTTCTTTCCAGTTTTTGACTTCGGTGCGAATCCAGTCGGCCCATTCATCAATTCCTTTTCCCGTTTTGGCCGAGATGGGGATAACCCTGATGTCGGGGTTTAATTTTTTTGCGCGCTCTTTGACCGCATCCGGATCAAAATCAAAATAATCTATTGTATCTATCTTGTTGATCAATAAGACATCAACAATGGAAAACATGAGAGGATATTTCAGCGGTTTGTCATCACCCTCGGGAACGCTCAGGATCATCGCGTTTTTCGATGCGCCGGTATCGAATTCCGCCGGGCATACCAGGTTACCGACATTTTCCAGGATGACAAGATCAAGGCCTTCTGTTCCGAGCCCCGAGAGACCCTGCCTGGTCATATCGGCATCGAGATGACACATGCCGCCGGTATGGAGCTGGATTACTTTTGTGCCCGTCTGCGCGACAGTATGGGCATCGACATCGGAATCGATATCGGCTTCAAGAATTCCAATGCTCATTTCATCTTTGAGCGCCTCAATTGTTCGTATAACAGTGGTTGTTTTTCCGGAACCTGGAGACGACATTAAATTCAGTAAAAAGGTCTTGTTTTCTCTCAATTCATTCCTGAGCAAATCAGCTTGCCGGTCATTGTCTTCAAAAACACTTTGTTTGATTTCCAGTATTTTATATGCATCCATATCGTTTTTACCTCCATCGCCGGAACAAGCCATATATATAAAGAACAAAAAATTATGAGAAATGTAAATAGGGGAAAACTGTATTGTCTATAGGGGGAATTCACTTATAACAAAAGGGAGTAGTGTGTATTTTATATTGCATAAAAAAGAAGGGAAACTTCTGAACACCATAGCTGCATGGCTCAGTCGATGCAGATTGTCGAGAATCACGGATAAATTTTTGGCTGCCTTTCCCCTTCTCCCTGTGGGAGAAAGGGAAAGGGGGATGATGTCGAAAAGTTTTCCCTATAGCAATCCGGCCTTCTTATAGATGGCGTCAATGTTTTTCAGGTACCGCTGCAGGTTAAAAATAACATCGAGTTCTTCTTTTGATATTTTCCCCGCCACAGCGGGTTCACGTTCCGTGAGTTCCCGCAGGGTTCCTTCGCGCTTCCACACGCGCATGGCCATGTCCTGAACGAGCTTATAGGAATCCTCACGAGAGAGTCCTTTCTCAATGAGCTTCAGGAGCAGGGATTGTGAATAAAAGAGACCACCGGTACGGTTGATGTTATCCATCATGTTTTCCGGGTACACGTGGAGATTGTTGATGATAAAGATCATGCGGTGCATGAGATAATCCAGGGCGATCGTGGAATCGGGCATGATAACACGTTCTGCCGAGGAGTGGGATATGTCACGCTCATGCCACAGGGTAATGTTATCCAGGGCCACATTCATGTTGGCCTTTATGACACGTGAAAGTCCTGTAACGCGCTCCGAGAGGATGGGATTCCGTTTGTGGGGCATTGCTGATGATCCCTTCTGACCTTTCTGGAAGGGCTCTTCGATTTCGCGAACCTCGGTTCTTTGGAGATGGCGGATCTCCGTTGCCAGCTGATCCAGGCTTCCGGCCGTGATGGCCAGGGCGGCCATGAATTCGGCGTGACGGTCCCGCTGTATGACCTGCGTTGAAACGGGATCGGGCTTCAGACCCAGCTTCGTGCAAACCTCTTCTTCTATTTCCGGTGATACGTTGCTGAAGGTGCCCACGGCGCCGGATAGCTTGCCGAAGGATATGTTTTCAATGGCCGTTACAAGTCGCTGCCGGTTTCTTCTGAATTCCTCGTGGTACAGGGCCATCTTGACGCCAAAGGTCATTGGTTCGGCGTGCACGCCATGGGAGCGGCCCATGCAGGGCGTATCCTTGAATTCCAGGGCCCGGGCCTTCAGGGCCTCCATGAGAAGGTCGACGTCCTTGACGAGAATTTCCCCGGACTGGCGCATCTGGATGGACAGGGCCGTATCGCCGATATCGCTGGAAGTGAGGCCGTAATGAATATGGCGCCCCGCAGGACCTACTTTTTCGTTCACGGCCGTGAGAAAGGCGATGACATCATGATGCACCTCATTTTCTATTTCCAGGATGCGGTTTACGTCGAAGTCGGCCTTTTCCTTGATTATTGCCAGGTCTTCTTTCGGGATCATGCCCCTGCCGGCATAGACTTCGCATACGGCGATTTCAATGTCGAGCCATATGCGGAACTTGTTTTCCAGGTCCCATATTTTGGAAATTTCCGGTCGTGAATATCGATCTATCATGTTTTCCTCGCGGTGTTTTCTTTTCAGTGTATGCACAGACAGGTTAAGCTGTCAATATAACCATGGGAATGGCGGGATATATCTTTGCAATAAATTTATTAATTTTTTGAAAATGCCGGCTGAGAGGCGATGCAACGCGTTCCTGCCGGCTGTCAGAATAATTACCCTTCCTCCGTAATTGGCTATTCAGGATATTGTGTATTTTGACAGCTGTTATGTGTAACGTGTCGTTATGGACTGATGTATGATGGTACTATATCAAGCACCGTTTTCCAGAATCTCATGCAGTTTTTCCGTCAGGGTCCTGCCCGAGTAGGGTTTCTGGAGAAATGCCGTAACTCCCAGGTCTATGACTTTCTGTACCCGTTCATCCTGTTTGTAACCCGATGCCAGGAGCACTTTTACTTCGGGAACAATATTTTTAAGAGACTGAAAAACCTCCAGTCCCGACATGACCGGCATGGACATGTCGAGAATAACAGCTCTTATTTCCTTTTTATGACGCTTGAAAAGACTGAGCCCTGTCTTTCCCGATTCAGCCAGAATGACCCGGTAGCCGGCCTCCATGAGTATGCCTTCTGCCACCGTTCTCATGACCTCTTCATCGTCGATGACCAGTATCGTCCCGCTTCCAGGAATCATCTCGTGGCTCGTTGCCGTGGAGATGCCTTTGCCCATCCTATCGGTCATTTCCGGCAGGTATATATTGAAAGTCGACCCCACTTTCGGTTCAGAGAGCACATCGATAAACCCGCCGTGTTGTTTGACAATATTGTAGACCATGGCAAGTCCGAGCCCTGTTCCCATATCTTTGTCTTTTGTCGTGAAGAAGGGGTCGAATATCCTGTCTTTCACGGCCGCATATATGCCCACGCCCGTATCGGTCACGGAAACCATCATATAGCTTATTCCTTCAGTGGCATCGGGATGCATTTTGCAAAAATGATGGTCGGCCTGAAGTTTTCTGAGAGAAACCGTCAGTTTTCCTCCCTGCTTTTCATTATCATCTCTCATGATAGTCATGGCGTGAGAGGCGTTTACGCAGAGGTTGAGAATTACCTGCTCAATCTGGGTGGGATCCGCAAAGGCTCGCATGGGCGATGGGCCGTATTCCGTATGGAGCTCCACGTTTTTAGGAAAGCTGTTCTGGCATATCTTCATGACATGTTTGACCGAATAATTCAGGTCAACGGGAGCGAATTGTATATCGTGCTTGCGCGACAGGGTCAGCAACTGCTTGATCATGTCAGTTGCCCTGAAGGAGGCGTCACGGGCCGTGTCGATGTATTTCCGTATTTTATCACCGCTGCTCAGGGTTTCTTTTCGTAAAAGCATGTTAAGCATGTCAATGCTGCCCAGGATGCCCCCCAGGATGTTGTTGAAGTCATGGGCCAGGCCCCCTACCAGGGTCCCGATGGCTTCCATCTTCTGAGCCTGAAGGAGTTGCGCCTCCATCTGGACCTGTTCGCTTATATCGCGTTTTACAGAGACATATCCCATGATATGGCCCAGTTGGTTACGGATGGGGGAGATATTGGCGTCCTGAGTTATGAATTCTCCGTCTTTTCTTTTGTTGATGATTTTTCCGGTCCAGGTAAGGCCCGTGCTTATGGTATCCCAGAGATTCTTGTAAAAACCCTCTTCATGCCTGCCGCTCTTCAGTATGCGCGGATTTTTCCCCAGTGCTTCGTCGCGGGAATAGCCCGTTGTTTTTTCAAAGGCGGGATTGACATATTGGATGTTGCCTTCCGTATCGGTGAGAATAATATCCTCTGCTGCCTGTTCAACGGCCGTGGCAAGTCGTTTCATTTCTGCTTCCGAGTCTTTTTTCTCGGTTACATCGGTGGTGATTATATATTGGTCTGAGTTCCAGTCGCTCCCTTTTTTCCCGCTATAGCGGTTGAGTATGCAGCGGCGTTCTCCATCTTTGCGGATTATCCAGAATTCAAGTTCACGGGGCGGGCTTCCGCTTTTTATTGATTCTATGTAGATATGCCGTATACGTTCCTTTTCTTCAGGAGCATAGATATCGCCGATATTGAAGTTTCTTAACTCCTCGTGGGAGTAACCGGTTATTTCCGAGACCCTGCTGTTGGAGTATACGAGCCTGCCGTTTTCAATGATGCTCAGCCCGTCCCGGATGTTGTCCGCCATGCTTCTGAAACGTTCCTCGCTCAGCTGCAGGGCCTTTTCCATTTTATGGCGGGTCAGGACACCGGCAATTATGTTGGCAACATTCTGAAGGAGAGGGATTGCTCCCGCAAAAAATATTTTTTCTTCATGCAAGGTGCAAAGTCCCATATAGCCGATCATGTTCTCGCCATAAATGAGGGGTATGTCCACAAGGGATTTAATCCCGGCCTCATGCAGCCGGAGATAGAATTCCGCCGTGCTGTCGGGAATGACCTCAAGGGAGGGGATATTGCATATCTCTCCGCTGTTTAGTTTTTTATACCACCATGTCTGATGTTCCACGGGAAGTTCCCGCAGCATGGCGGGATCAGAGGCAGTTTTCCCGGCGGTCCATTCCGCGGTGCATAGGGCTTTGGAAAAATCTTCGTTGAAGAGGTATATATAAGCACGGTCGACGCCGGTGAACAGTCCTACATCCTGAAGCGCTTTTGTCAATTCCGGCTCAAAGTTTTCCGCTGTCGTAGTTATAAATCCTGCAGAAATGGCGGTGATAAGGCGCTCAAACTCCGATTTATACTGAAGATTCAGCTGTGATTTTTTAAGATCGGTAATATCCCGTCCCACATACTGATATTCAATCAAAACTCCGGCCTTGTTGAAGATGGCCCTCACGGTCCACTGGAGCCATCGGGTCTCCCCATTTTCCAGAATTGTCCTGCTTTCAAAATCGGATACCCGGTTTTCAGGAGAAAGGGAATGGATGATTTTTGCAACCCTGTCGGTATCGTCTTCATGAACCCTGGGGCTGAAAAATGTTCCCGTAACTGTTTGACATTCAACATTAAAATAACGGCAGTAGGCCTCGTTGACAAAAGTAATGGCACCATTGGGCCTGCTTCTGCCGATGAGTTCCGTCTGGTCTTCTACAACAGAACGGTAGCGGTGTTCGGTACGTTCCAGTTCCTGGTTGGCGGCAATAAGCTCTTCGTTCTGCGCTTCAAATTCCTCGTTGGTGGCTTCAAGTTCCTTTATGGTTGTGTTTAGTTGGATGTTCAGTTCCTGGAGTTCCTGGTTCTGAAGTGTTATCGTTTGTTCAGCCTGCATTATTCTTGTTATATCCTGGACAGTACCTGAGATCTTTATCGTGTCTCCATATTCATTATGAACCAATTCCGCCACGCTGTGGATAATGCGGCGGCCGTCTTCGGGGTTGATGACGGTGTAGATTTCATTATAATCGGGGTTTTCGCCATGGAGGAGACGGTTAAAGCTGATCCTCTGTCTCTCCCTGTCTTCCCCGGCTACATGGGTGAGAATTGATTCAAAATCCATGGGACCGCTGTTTTTTTTGATGCTGAAAAGCCTCATGGCCTCTTCGGAACCCTCAAATATTCCAGTGACCAGATCACATTCCCATGTGCCCAGTAATGCCCTGACCTGGGCTCGCTCAAGGTTCTTTCGGATTTTCTGCAGTTCCGCCTGGGTCTGCCACAGCTCATCCTGGGCCATGAGAAGGGCCATGCTCTGGGCCTGATGTTCATTTTTTGATGCTTCAAGTTTTTCTATGGTGCTCTTCAGCTCATCGTTCAGTTTTGTTTCTTCGGTTACGTCCGTCACAATGACGACGATACCGTCTTCAATGTTGGAAGGATTAACTGCGGAGCCGAGGAAGCAGGCGTGGAAAAAAGAGCCGTCCTTTTTTTTAACGCGGGTGCGGATTTGCCCTTTGCCGGTTTGATGTATCGATTTATAAAATTCACGCTCGATACGATTATACTCCTCCTTGCTTTCATAGATGGGCAGGACATCGGTGCCTATGACAGTCTCTGTTGAGTACCCCAGTAATTCTTCAAGTTTCCTGTTGTGCCAGATGATGCGGCGGTTTTTAATGAGCCCAATGCCATGAGGCAGTGTATCAAATATGGTGGTGAGGTGCTTATCGCTGTTCATATATAGTTCCCGGATATCTTCATCATGGCTATTCAGTTCATTATATTCAAAAATGAATGAAAGTCAATACTTTATGTGTAAGGGCGGCTCTTTTTCGTGAAAATGAATACTTGACAAATACACAAGTACATGTCATTAGACTTCAGATAAAAAGAATGAAAATGATTCGGGATGGATATGCGGATATGAGATTCAGGAATTTAATTATGCTGTTTCTTGCGGGGGGGATGATATTGCATCCCGTTTTCGGCGGACATGACAAAGGGACTCTGCGGGCCATGGAAAATACCAGGACGATTATCGATTGTGCCAACCGAAAAGTCCAGGTTCCCCGCCGGGTGAAACGCATAGCCTGCCTCTATGCCTTCAGCGGCCACGTCGTGACCATGCTGGGCAGGGGAACCGATATCGTTGCCGTTGTAGGCGGGCTCAAGCGTGACGTTATGCTGACATATCTCTGTCCATCCATTGCCGACGCCGTTGTTCCGCGATACAATGGAGCACTGAACGTGGAGGAACTGTTGAAGTCCCGCCCCGACGTGGTTTTTCTAAAGGAGGATATGGCCGGAAAAGAATCGGAGACGTCAGGTCTTGACCGGTTCCACATACCCTGGGTGGTCATATCCTTCAACTCAATGGCGGAGCAGCAGAAAGCCGTTGCCATAATCGGAGAGGTCATCGGAGAGACGCGTGCCGCTGCAGATTATAATTCCTACTACAGGGAAACGATCGACCGCGTCGGTACTATCGTGAAAAGCATACCAGGGGACCGGAAACTCTCTCTTTACCACTCGACCCTGGAACCGCTGAAAACCGACGGACCGCGTTCCCTGGCCGCTGAATGGACAAGAACAGCAGGAGTTATCAATGTATCTGCGGGAGCTGAACTGATAACGTCCGGTGAGGATTACTATGCAACCATTGAGCAGGTTCTCCTGTGGAATCCCCGGGTAATTCTGGTCAATGAAGAAGGCATTGATGACTATATGAAGAATAACTCCCTCTGGTCCCATATGGATGCGGTAAAGCAGGGGCGGATATATAAAATGCCCACGGGCATATCGCGGTGGGGGCATCCCGGGTCGGTGGAAACGCCACTGGCCCTTCTCTGGACGGTAAAAACACTGTATCCTGAATATGCCGTAAGTATCAATCTCAGGACCGAGACGAAAAGATTTTATAATACCTTTTTCAATTATGAACTCTCCGACACAATGACCGACAGCATCCTCAGCGGAAAAGGGATGAGAACGGCAAAAAGTAAAAGGAATAAGAAGAAATGAAAATTTACATGGCAATAGACGACACCGATATCCTGGGAAGCCGGGGCACTGGACATCTTGCTGAAGACATCAGAAGAGATATTGTCTCGATATTTTCCGGGACATGCGAGAATATATCGCGCCACCAGCTTTTCGTATGCGACGATATCCCCTATACATCGCATAACAGTTCCATGTGTTTTGTCGCCGATATCGGTGATGATGCATTTGAGGGAATAGTGAAACATACGATTAATATGCTGGAGACATGCAGCGCCGACGGATCTGATCCTGGTTTCTGCATCTTTAACCTTGAAAAACTTGATGAAGAAGGCGCCGGAAGACTCATGGATTTCGGTCATCGTGCCAAGCGGACCGTTCTCACCAAGGAAGAGGCTTACGGCCTGGCCGCCGAACTGGGCATTCATCTTTCAGAGCACGGAGGAACCGGACAGGGAATAATCGGCGCCCTGGCCGGAACAGGCCTCAGGCTCGAAGGCAATGACGGCCGGTTCCGGGGCTGGATATTTGAAAATGCCGACACGGAGATGACTGTCCGGGAATGCCTGGAGCAGCTGCCGGTTCGGGAAGTTGTCGACCTGGCCGGAGCGGTTATTAATGGATCGGATTTAGTGCGGCTGAACGGCAAGGTAAAGACCGTGCCCAGGAGAGGTCGCCAGGTTCTGCTGGTGAAAAAAAAGAAAGACAACGGGCAATCGTTCTGGGTGAATCTTAACCGGGATGAAATCAAGGGCCTTGACTAAGGGTGATTAAAACTTTGCTGAACATCCTCCATAAAACATGCGTCCCGGACCCGGGATAAAGGGGTCGGCCTCGTAGTCGTCGAGCACGTTTTTACACATGACATAAACCTCGTAATAAATGAGAAAAGACTGGCTCAGCCTGATATTGAGCATGACCGGGTCATGCAGCCGTACCGCCTCGAAGTATTCCGTTGAAAAGGGTGTTTGAACCGGTCCGGGCTCGGGCCGTTCCTTCATGCAGTACACATACTGATTCACGGTGCTGTAGCCCCAGATGTTCAGGCCCGTGCCCCCTTTGAACTTCAACCGCAGATCCGCCGAAATCTGGTGTGATGGTGTAAATTCTATTATCTCACCTTTGTTGATTTTCTCCTCTTCAGAATTATCCCTGTTCCGCGTATAAAGGTATGTGTAGGAGCAGACCAGGGTCATATCCATAATATCGAAAATTCCTTCCCTGGTGTAGGTTATAATGGATTCCAGTCCCTGCGAATCGACCCTGCCGATATTCACGGGCGGATCAATGCCGCCGGAAATTTTTTCGATGCGGTCCTTAACCACGCTGACAAAATAGTCGGCGCGCAGGGAAAGGGCGCTATCGAAGAAAAAGAGTTCGAAGCCAGTGTTGCCGTTGTATGATCGTTCAGGTTTCAGCCGGTTGTCCCGCTTGTCATCGACGATTTTTGAATATTCACTGAGATCGGGAAAGCGTGTTTTTATGGAACCGGCGGCACGAAGGATAAGCCGTTCTTTCATCGGTGTGAATATAAGACCCGCCACGGGATTGATGGAGTCCTTGGTTCCCAGAAGTTTCGAGTCAGCAGCAACGATGTAGGCATCTTCAAACTGGTACAGGGCCTCGCGGTTCTTGAAACTGTGCAGTATTTGCATATCATACGAGACGCCCAGGGAAATGTTCAGCCGGTCCTTATAGTTTATTTCATCTTCGACGGCTATTGTAAAATAAGATACATCGAGCCGCTGAACCGGGTAGGGATCAGTGCCGAAGAGCGTGGCCGCGATAGCCGGGGAAACTGTGGCAGAAATGGCCTGTTCGTTTTCCTGGTACAGGGAATAACGCCCCAGCAGGGCAAAGTTAAGGGTGTTCCATTGGGCTATTTTCCATGAGGGGTACAGGTTTGCGCCTGCAGTGAGATATTCTTTTATGGTGTAAAAGGGCTCAAGGACCGTGTCGGCCAGGACCGTGTCGCCGGGCCAGGTATGGTCCGTGGTGGCGTACTTTTCCTGTTTGGCCGTCATGTATGTGTAATAGGCGTTTCCCTTCAGTTTACATTTATTATAATCCAGTGTGAAATAAGGCGACACACGCACGTTGTGGATGGCCGGCCACACGAAGGAACGGTTTCGGAACGCAGCGCTTTTTATATCCCGCGGATCAGAAGAAACATCAAAAATCGGATCTTCCCATTCTGTGTTTTTTGCTTTAAAATTACTGTATGCATTGAGCTGGTAGCTCGACGTATTGGCTGTTTTGAAATAGTATTCGGCAGTGATCCCTGCCTCGCTTTTATCATCGATGCGGTACCCTATCTTCGTGGCCAGGGAATACTGGGTGGAGTCATTGTGATTCCAGATACCCGTGTCGTTTATATATCCCTCCACGGCAGGAAGATTGAGATCTTCGAAGTTTAAACCGTAAAGGTCGTAGCGCACCAGGCGGTCGAACCATTCACGGCGTTTTTTACTGTCCAATTTTCCCGATATTTCATATCCGCCCGAGTGCTGTACCGAGGCGTTGATCCAGTAGTAGAAATTCCCCAGAGGCGCTCCATGGGCCGCGTTAATGAGCCAGTTGTTATACTGGCCGTATTCGGCGCCGATCTCGTAATAGGGCGCGTCGGGTTTTTTCGTGATGATGTTGATGACACCCACGGCCCCGTAGGTTCCCAACAGGGCTGACGTGGCGCCCCTGTTCACGATGATTTGTTCAACATTATTCAGGGGAATATTCGAGATGTCTATGTCCGTGGAAAAAACGTCATTGATAGGGACCCCGTCGATGAGGATTGCCACCTTGTTCTGGTCAAAGCCGCGGAAGCGGGCCCGCACATAGCCCTTTTTATGCACGCCCACCTGGATACCCGGCACAGACTTCAGGGAGTCGTCCAGGGTCTTATCGGAATGCTCTTCGATCTCCTCGGACGATATAACCGTGGTGTTGGTCGCTTTTTCTATCTGGGGGATGGCACGCCCGTATATGACGATTTCACCGGCAGAATAGATGTGTTTTGCCTGGTTCTCTTTTTTTTCCTTTGGGGGTTCCTCCGGAGATTTCTTGTCGGTGTTTTCTCCATGAAGCGGAGAGAAGCAGAAGACGAGCGATAAAATGAGGACCGGGAAATGGACAAATAGATTAGTTTTGATTTTCATTCAAACTGGCCGAACGGGGCGATCTCCGAATTTTATGGGCAATAGTCCGCGACACTCTGTATTGGCAGCTTGTCCCCGGCTGACATGGTCGCGTCATCTGATCTTAAAAAAATCCTGCCCATGCCGCCGCTTCCTGTATTGGGTTTTCCCAGGACCCAGTTTGCATCTATAGTGAGGGTTATGCCCTGGGAGTCTTCATTGACTGTGATGGTGTCGGCAAGATCCGCGAAGGGAGTTCCAATGTCTTCATTGGCGGGATCATTGTCATAGATGGAATAGCGGTCGTAACGGTTCAAAAGGTTTTCTCTGTTGCCGCCGTAATTATAATCGTAAAAGGCCACCACATAATAGTCGCCATGTGCGATATTTTTAATGGTAATTGTACTGTTGTTCGATGAAGAAGTTCCCTTGTACAATACCGGTTGGATGTTCGAGATATAATCACCATTTATATCAGCGGTAAGTGTCCCGAAAAGATACACAATGTTTATTTTATCGCCCAGGTCATCAGGTCCGATCATTTCATCGGCCAGGTCCTCGAGCCAGGCATCATCCTCGCCGCATTGCCAGTCGCCGATATGGTCGGGGGGCACATCCCAGCCCACACCGCCGGTTTCGGCATACATCCAAGTGCCGTCTTTTGCTCCATAAGATCCGGTATTCGCCAGTGTTTGTCCTACGCGGGGATATCCCCACATATCAGAGTCGGTCTGTACCGTTATGGATATCCTGCCCTGGTAAGTATCTCCTGTGTTATCGCAGGAGATATATATTGCGCTTATAAGACTTAAAAATATGCACGGCAGTAGAATGAAGTTTTTCATTATCAGAATTCTCTCATGGCATACTTAATCGCATATTACCATCTCCAGGGGCCTCCTCATTGACAGGGAGACCCCGGGTGGATGATGGAATATCCCTTAGGGAGTTACCGCCCATGTAGCTCCGTCACCGATAGTATAAATAATTGTATCATCTTCGCTGATAGTTGCAGTTGAAGCAACGGTTGAGCCAGTCGTCCCGTTTCTGATATCATGATAAATCTCATACAGGTCTCCTGTATTGATTATATTGCTACCACCTGTAGCAGAATTCAGCAGGCATACTACATAAAAATTACCGGAGTAATTGGTGAGAATGTTGTCAATAACGATGGCCCCATTATTGCCGACAATATTTCCCTGGTAAAGAATATTATTTCTCGGTGAATTGGATTCAAGCTGACGGTAAACAAAAGCATAGGCATTGTATGCGCCGCTACTTGAATAATCAACATTTATTGTCATTGTGTTTCCGGTAAGTGATGTAATGAAAGTTTTTGAACTTCCCATTTCCCAGTTACGCTGAATGGTGAGGGATATGGCATTGGGACCTTCTTCTGTGATTGTCAGTTTCTGTGTGTCGGAGATCAGGGGGGAACCGGTACCGCCGTCATAGAATGCATAGCGGTCAGCCTTGGTAATCAGGTTGGAATCATCTCCACCCGTACGGTAATCATAGAAGGCAATAACATAATAGTCACCCGGTTCTATGCCAGTAATATCCGTTGCCGTATTATTATCATTGTTTATGGCTGTTTCGCTGTAAAGATAATCATTCATATCGTTGGATACATCACCATCGACTGTAGTGGGAAGTACATTTGGGTCCGGCATATCTGCGCAGGAATAGAGCTGCACATAATTGATTTTCTGACCGGCATATCCTGTTTGCGTATCATAGTCATCACCATAATTGCCCTGATAATTAACCGTCACTGAAAGAGTTGCCCCTGGATCATCACTGCTGCCACCTTCACAGGCCGAAAAAGTAAAAAGTGCAGCGATCATTATCGCCGTCAGAATTAAAAGACTTCTTTTTTTCATAAGTTCCTCGCTATTAGAATTAAATGTTCGTATTTTATATTTTTCAGGATTTAAAGTCGATGATTTTATGTCAATAGAATTAGCAGATAATTTGAAAACAATTTTTAGAAGAATGAAAAAGATTACAATATATTACAAAAAAATACAGCGATAATACGCTATCAGGATAAGGGAACCTCTATAAATCATTTTGAGGCAGAGCCATTTTAGCTCATCCTAAGCTGGCTTTGGGCAGCGCCTTTATTGAACATCCTGTTCAGGCACTGCATTCGAGTGTCCTGCTCAGCACATTCGATCATCGTGATCAGTAGATGTTCCCTTGTGGACATAAGCATTGGAAAAACCAAATTTCTGAGGTGCCCATACATTAAAACAAGGCGATGTATAATGGTATTCGAGTCTGGCCGGGATTGTGCGCCTGCATCTTAAAAGTTTTATTCCCCGTCATTGTCATCGGCAGCCGTGGCCAGGGCGATGATGGCACCGGCCTTTTTGCTTGCCTGCCGATAGGAGAGAATCTTTGATTCTACCCTGAATATTTTCATCATGGTCTCTTCGGTGAGGACGGAACGGGGACTGCCCAGGGCGAAGATTTTTTCTTCGTTCATGATTGCCATGGTCGTGGGAATGCCGTTATTCTCGAAATAGAAGGCATGGTTCGGAGAATGGGTCGCGATGATAAAGGAAAGGCCCCGTACTCTCGCCAGGGAGGCGATTTTTTCCAGGAGCATTATCTCGTGCCGGAAGTCCAGGTGCGAAGCCGGCTCATCCATGATGATAATGGGCGACCGCTGGGCCAGGGCCCGCGCCAGCATAACCAGCTGTACCTCGCCGCCGCTCAGCTGTGTGTAAAGCCTGTCCTGCAGCGACTCGATTCCCACGTCCTTCAGGGCCTCCTGCGCGAGCAGGTGATCTTCACGGGACGGGCCGCTGAAAGGGGTGATATAGGCCGTTCTTCCCATGAGAACCACTTCGCGGACCAGGTAGGGGAAGGTGCGCTCGTGTATCTGCGGCACATAGGCCATGCGGCGCGCCAGTTCATGGGGACGGTAATCCGCTATAGTTTTACCGTAGACGCGTATTTCACCCTCTTCGAGGGAATGAATTCCCAGGATGCAGTCGAGAAGGGTTGTCTTGCCGCAGCCATTGGGACCGAAGAGTATGACTATTTCGCCTTCGCGCAGTTTCAGGTTGATGCCGGAAAAGATACTGCGGCTGCCGTATGAAAAATGTCCATTGCTTACTTCAAGGACCGTCATGGTCTACCATCCTCCGCCGCGCGTTCTCCGCAGGAGATAGATGAAGAAGGGACCCCCGATCAGTGATGTCAATATTCCCAGGGGAATCTCGCCGCCCGATATATTGCGGGCGATATTGTCGATGATCACCATGAAGCAGGCACCCAGGGAAATACTCACGGGCATGAGAATACGGTTGTCGTTGCCGGCAATCATTCTTCCCATGTGGGGGATCACCAGTCCAACCCATCCTATGATGCCGCTGATGCAGACTGCACCGGCCGTGGCGATAGTTGTGAAGACAATTATTGCTGCGCGGTTGAGGTTCACGTTGATTCCCAGGGTTTTGGCCTCCCGTTCCCCCATGGAGAGAACGTTGATGCGCCAGCGAATGAGCATGAGGCCCATGATACCGCCCAGCATGGGAATCGACGCCGCCAGTACGTCATGACCCTGAATCGAGGCCAGGCTCCCCATGAGCCAGAATACGATGGAGGGAAGATCTTCATAGGGGTCGGCCAGAAACTTGAGGAATGAAATCATGGCGGAAAATATCGATGATATTATCACTCCGCCCAGGACCAGCATGATGGTCGGTGCGCTGTTGTAAATTTTCCCCACCAGGTAGCTTAAGATGACGGCCAAGATTCCAAAGATAAAGGCGCAGATATATATGGCGGCCGTGCTTTTGAACATGATGATGGCCAGGGCTGCGCCGAAACCGGCCCCGGAACTGACGCCCAGCATACCGGAGCTCACCAGGGGATTGCGGAAGAGCCCCTGGAGTGCTGTGCCGCTGGCAGCCAGGCTTGCGCCTACCAGGGCGCCCAGGAAGGCCCGGGGGAGCCGTATCTCCCAGATGATGGAACTCTGGATGGAAGCTGCCACGTCGGGTCCACGGGAGATTATGCTCCAGATAAGGGGAAAAACTTCAGTGTAATGTATGGGGTATCTTCCCAGGAAAAGGGAGAGCACTATGCAGGCAAGAGGAGCTGCAACAAGAAGAACGGTGACACCGGCCTTCTTGAGAATTTTCTTTTTCCTGGCGGTCATAATAAAAAAATAGATCAGGTGCGAAAACCGTCAATTGTTATTTCCTGGAAGGGTATATTTTGTCGGATTTGGATGGAATTGCCGGAAGTAATAAACCCCGTCATTGCAGGAAGGGGTTCAAACCCTTCCTTACAATGACGGGGTTATAATGATTTTCAATTACTTGTAAAGCGAAGCGATCTGATCCTTGTATTCCTTGACCACCACATGCCTCTTCAGTTTCATAGTCTGGGTCAGCATGCCGTTTTCCAGGGTGAAATCACTGGTCATGAAAACATATTTTTTGGGGATTTCATATCCGCCGTATTTTCCTTTGAGCTGATCGGTGATTTCCTTCTCGATCATATCCGTAACTGTTTTGTTTTTTATAAGCTGTTCCGGATCAGCGGGAAGGTTGTTCTGCACTGCCCATTTTCCCAGCATCTCAAAATCGGGGATAACGATGCAGACATTGTAGGCTTTTCCTTCTCCGTAAACCATGGCGTTTGCCACGAAGGGGAGGAGGCGGATATCCTCCTCGATGGAGGCCGGGAAAACATATTTCCCGTTTTCCAGCTTGTACTGTTCCTTGATGCGTCCCGTGATATAGAGGAAGCCTTCAGCGTCGAAGCGGCCCCGGTCACCGGTTCTGAACCCTCCATCGGGAGTCATGACCTGGGCGGTTTCCGCCGGCTTGTTGTGATATCCCTTCATGACATTGGGACCGTATACAACTATCTCGCCGTCATCGGCACCGTCTTCCACAACGGATTTGTCCAGGACGATGCGCTGTCCCTCTAAAACCTTGCCGACGCTGCCGATCTTCCAGGCGTCGGGCGCGTTCATCGTAACGGCAGGCGATGTTTCGGACAGACCATAACAGTCGTATGTGGGAATGCCGATGCTGTAAAAGAACTCGCCCACTTCCTTGTTCATAACGGCACTTGCCGTAAGTGCTCCTGTGAGCCTCCCGCCGAATCCCGCTCTGATTTTTGAAAAAACCAGCCTATCGAGAAAGAAGAACTTCAGGTTTACGGAAAAACTGCTTTTCCCGTCCTGGGCCAGGGCTATTTTTTTCTTCGCCGTGGCGCACGCCGCATCAAAGAGTTTCTTTTTAGCGCCTCCCGTTTCTTTCATCTTGTTCTGGATGGCATCATAAATCTTATTGAAAACACGAGGCACTGAAATGAGATAGGTGGGGCGCACCAGCTTCAGGTCATCGAGAAGAGTGGATACGTCCTCCATGAAGCCCAGGGAACCGCCGAACTGTATCCAGTTGTTGAGCTCTCCGCTCAGGGCATAGGAATGGGCCCAGGGAAGCATGGAGAGACCGATCTGGGTTTCATTCAGGTCAGGATAGATTCTATATCCCGCCCGAGAGCAGTAGGTGCAGTTGCCGTGTGAGAGAAGAACTCCCTTGGGGTCTCCCGTGGTTCCTGATGTGTAAATAAGAATCGCCACATCTTCGGCATCGGGATGAACGGGGGCTACGGGGTTTTCCTGACCGGCTTTTTCCAGAGCCTTCAGGCTGTCTTCGCCTTCGGCATCGATTATGAGAATGCGCTTCAGGGAGGGAATCTCCTGGATGAAATGCTTGACCTTCTCATAAATTTTCTGGTTCGATACTATCAGTACCTTGACTAAGCTGTCAGTAATGATATATTTCCAGGTCTGAACAAGTTCTTTCTCGTACATGGGGATGTACCGTGCACCCCTGCCGTACGTTGCATAGGCCAGAACGACCCATTCAGGCCTGTTAGTGGAAATGATGCCCACGGAATCATCTTTTTCAATTCCTAATTGAGCCAACCCGCCACGGGCATTGTCGATGCGTTTGCCGATTTCATTGTACGTAATGGAATCAAGTGTGCCTTTGGTGTTTTTGACCCAGAAAAGTGTGTTTTTACCGTATTTTTTAACACTCTCTTCCCACCAGCTCACGAGATTATCAGGTTTTTCGTATTGCCACATAAAAAGCTCCTCCACAAAAATTTGATTTAAGATTGTATATTTTTATTTTTTTACAACAGCATATACTGCCCAGAGCAGTATGGTGCATAATGACTCTTACAAAATAACTGCCACTTATTGCAACCTTTTTATTCTCTTTCCGGGCGAAGTGCAAGAGACTGGAAGGCATCATTTTTCACTTTTTGTGTTTTTTGAGCATTCTTCTCAATATCTGCTCACTCTGTGTTATAAGGTCGCTGATTCTTTTCGTGGTAATGCTTTTCTTCTCTTTCTGCAGGAGTTTAACGGCCATATTATACTTGCGGCGGTAATGCTGTATTCCCGGAATTGTGGAGTGAAAATGTTTAGCCAGTTCATGATCTTTGTGGATATATCGGCCGCTCTTGTCCTTCTGGTTCAGGTCAATGAATTCCTTAATGGAGTCTTCGTTCCATTCCACGGTCCCGAATTGCGTGTAGTCATGGCTGATTTTTCGCGATTCGTTTCGTTCGTAACTTCCCTCCATTTTTTTCTTTTTCCAGTAAGGGTGGATATTTCTGGCGTGCTGTATGTCTTCTATGGTAAATCGGGTCTTCTGAAGCCACAGGCGTGTGATTTTTGCCTTTTCCGCCGGTTTGAGGCTCACCTTCAATGAATTGTCGATATATTCCCTGGGGGTTTTCGAGCCAAACAGTTTCATCTCACGCTTGCTTAATTTCTGCATAATCCTCTCCTTGTTACATAAAAAATTCCAGGAATCACCCGCAATGCCGGGCGGTATGATGATTCAGTTCAATAATAGAAAATCCCTTATATAATGTATAATCACAAAATTCATCAACAGTCAAATATTTATTTGAGCTTTCAGGCAAAAAACTGTTATGCGGTCATGGCAGATATCGCTCATTGTTATGCCGGGGATCGGGGTGCGGACCTGGGAAGACCGTGCATGGATGCGTGAGATTGAGTATTGTTATGCGCGGGGCGTATAACGAAGGGGAGAACAATGCAGGATAGGGCTGCTACCAGGCTGCTTCCGTAAAGAGACCGCAGCTCAGGCGATTGAAGAAAGCCATGCTTCCTTCGCCTCCCATGCGGTTGTTGATAAGTATGCCCATTTCCAGGCCGATGCGCAGAAACGGGAAGGAATAGGAGTAGGCCATGTTCAGGCGCTGGTTGCTCCGCAAAATCCCCTCCCTGTTCTCAAACCAGTTACGCGGCGGCAGGAGTGAAACGAAGAGCTCTCCGGTGTGGTGTTCCACGGGGAAGACCACACCTATGTTTATGATGGAATCGGCGGCATTGAATCTTTCACGGCATACGCGTATTTTAAGATGGATGAAATTTTCCGGAAATATCCTCGTCATGAAATTTATAAAAGCATGTGACTCCCGGCGGTTCAGGGCTATGCCGGCGTCATCTTTTTCATATTCGGAACCGTCCGTATTATAATAGGTTCTCGCGTCGAATTTATTGAAATAGAAATACCAGCTTATGCCGATTTCAAACGTGAAAAAGCCGAAATCCTTTCCGACAAAGGCGTAGGGAAGGGTGATGAGCGTAAGCGGCTGATATTCGTAGTGATCGAAGTTATAGGCTTTTCCACTGCTGATAGATGTTTGTACAATACCGGTTCCCACGAGGTTCCCCTCGGCTGACCGGTAGCGGTACTCGCCGCCGAAGTTCGTCATGAGAGTGCCGAACGATATCATCTCGCGGTCCACGTACTGCAGGTCCGGATAACTCTTATTGTACGAACCGATTTCGCCGTGGAGCATGACACGGGACCGCGGCAAATCCCCGGCGAGGAGAGTACCTCCACCGGGAAGCAGTACCGCAATGTATAACGCGATGACGAAAAGGAAGCGCGTCATTACCACTGGTATGCTACGGAACCCGCGTAGAAGAAACTGTCCACGATTCCCGTGCGTTCGATATGCTTGTTGCGGTAATTCATGATGGAGCCGAATTTAAATCCTACGGAGATTCCCTCCCAGTTCACCGTGGGCTCCAGGAAAAAGGCATTGGTCTTGTACAGGTACCCGCCTACTTTCATTGTGAACAATGAATGAATGGGTATGATGAGCTTTGTCTGGATAATGCCGTACCTGGCATCATAGTCGCCGCGGAATATATCCAGGGTGAAGTGGGGAATGGATTCAGCACCGAGGCGCAGATAAAAATTGGGGTATACCTTGGGATTGTCCCATATAAGACCGCGTCCCTTAACCTCCTCCGTAAATCCACCGCCTGTATACTTGGTTCTGTACTTCTCATCATAGGCTCGTGCTATTACGGTGATTCCCAGGTCTGTGGCGTACCATTTCATGTGATAGCACAGGAACACACCCATATTAAGCCAGAACTTGGAAACCCGGTCATTGATATCTGCTGGTACCTCTTCATCATCAATAACCGGGTCATCTATTGCCGGTAGATCACGCTTTTTAATTTCTCAGTGCCGATAAAAAGAGATATTGGCTCCCCAGCCGGCTCCTTCCAGGATTCCCATGAGGTTGGAGAAATTGGTCATGTAGAATTCCATGCCGGCCTGTTCCGAGTCGGTTTTAATATAGTCTCCCTTATCGTCGCCAACGTATCGCACATCGGTATACCCGTAAAGATGGTTGTGGTATCCGCCGAAGACGAGGAATTTTCTGCTGTATGCCGACGGGTCCTCAATTATCTGGTCTGCCAGTGATTTCTTATAGGTGTTTGTCAGGGGACTCGTTTCAGGTTCCGCAGCGAAGGTCAGGGCGGGAAATATAAGGATTACGGATAAAACAGTGAGAAGCAAGCGACGACACGCAATATTTTTCATCATGGATTACTCCGTTATAATGAGAGAATTATGATCTGCCGAAGCAGGTCGTTTGAACGGGGCATAATATATTGCCGCTTAAATAGTGTCAATGATTATATGTGCCGTATTAGCGTCTCTTGCCGGAGAAATATCCTTGTCATTTTTACCCGTGATACGACATAGTTGAGATATGGGCACAGAGACCGGTTAACGGGATCAGAAAATGCATTTTCGATAAGGAGTAATGTCATGTTTCTGCCATGGCACACCATGCTTGTTCTGTTCGGCCTGGGGCTCACGGCCATTATGCTCCTGAGCCAGGTTTTCTCGTCGCGCCGGGATGTGTGGAATCTTGTATTTTCACTCATACTGGTATGTATTGCCATGCTCCAGGCCCGGTATGTCTATGCTGCCAGCGATCTGTCCGTATTGTATCCCCGTGTTTTTATCCCCGAGCTTTTTTTCTGGTTCATCCTGGGGCCCGTCATATATGCGCACACGGGCAACCTGACTGAAGCTGATTTTCACATAGAACCGAAATTTTACCTGCTTCTGACACCGGCACTGGCAGCCCTTATTTTTGAATTCAGCTTTTTCCTTGAGCAGCACGCGTCAGTGGCTTCTTTTTCCGGCGACGGCCTTTTTTCGGTTTTCACCGCATCCAGGGTCGCGGGACTTTTATATCTGCTTGCCTTTCTCGTCATCTTCATTGTCAGGGTATTGCGGTTCGGCGATTTCGGCTCCATGGACCGGAAAGTACGCTATGCATTCCTGACTTATATCATTCCTGTTCTGGCTGTCATACTGGTACTCCTGGCATCGGTAACTGGAAAAGAGGTTCTGAAACGTGCGGGCTTCGTCCTGTTTACGCTGCATATGGCCCTGTGGATTGTCGTGGAAATCCATGTTCCCGAGCTCTTTCTCCTGGTAAAAGAAGAGATACGGAAAAACCGGTACGAACGGTCACTCCTTGGCGGTGTTGATGTGAACTGCGCCATGGACAGGCTCACCCGTCTCATGGACGAAGAAAAAATTTTTAGCGATGAAAATCTCACGCTTCCGATTCTGGCCGGAATGCTCTGTATGTCGCCTCACCAGCTCTCGGAGCTTTTTAATTCACGTCTTAATATACATTTTAAAGCCTATGTCAATTCGTACCGAATCAATGAAGCAATGCGGCTTCTTCGTGAAGAAAAGGACATGACGGTCCTGGCCATCGGATACCGCGTGGGTTTCAATTCCAAGTCGAACTTTTATTCCGTGTTCACCAGGCACGCGGGAAAGACACCCGCGGAATACCGCAGGTGTTTGTAAGACGGCGTTTTTATGGAAGTTTCTTAATGGCAGGTCTCACCGATGAATGCTGCTATTTTTTGAACTCATTACAATATACAAGAAGCACAAGGGACACTTCTTTTTTGCTGGTTTTTAAACCCTCGTCATTCAGGATATCTGTGATTTCTTCCGCTGTAGCTGCGGGTTTTTCTTTTCTAACGGCAATGGTCCGTTTGACGATTTTTTGATTTATGGGCTTATTGCCGAAGCCGAGGAATCCCGTATTGTGAAGAGTTGCTACGGCTGACTTGAGCAGCCTGTTTTCTTCTTCAAGGTCTTTAACGGAGTTTTTAAGGGAAGTAATTTCCTCCTCAAACTGGTTCAGTTTCGTCAGGAAAAATTCAGGGTCCCTTTTTTTCAGGTACTTGAGCGGATCGGTGTAGGCCTCCAGGACATTCTCACACAGTTCCTGTTCCGTCCGGTAGGTACCCTGGATACGGACAAAGAGATTGTTCCTGGTAAACCTGAAATTGTATTTGAGGTTCGTATCAAACTGCATAAGCAGCCCGGCCGGTACATGGGGCAGGAGGTTTACCTTTTTATACAAAAACTGTTCGGGCTGAATGACTATATCAAGCAGGTCATTGGAAACGACCATTCCAATTTCCCTCGGTTTTATGACCGTCCATGTATTAATTGATGCCAGGGATTTCAGAACATTTTCCATCATTTCCGGTGTGATATCGCCATAATATCTCAAAGAAAACGGGAGTCCCTTTCCGGGTGCGAGTTCAAGTATGGTCTGGTTTTCAACGGTTCTGGAGCTTTTCACCTGGATTCCATGGGATTCCCAGCTCAGATCAGCGGCGGAAAGTGCCGTTATCTGGAAAAGTAAAATGAACAGTGTGCCGACTATTTTTTTCATTTATTGTCCTGCCTGGATCGAATGAGTATTTTATCAAAGGGACGTATGACCTTGTTTCCCGATTTTTCCGTCATCCGCGCCCGGAGTTTTTCGCCTGAACCATGGAATTGTATCTTGCCGATATATTCATCGTCATCCCGGAAGATGTAAGCCGAACTCCCGGTTTTTATATTGAGAACCCTGTTCATGTATATGATGATATTTTCGGGGTCACGCGGATCAATGATGTAGCCGCTCTCCGGTCTCGTCTGCAGCAGGTAATCAAGAGAATAATTCAGCCGGGATATTTCGTGGTTCCTTTCGTCAAGTCGATTCGTGAGCCTGGAAATGACAAATTCATATTCCTCCACCATATATGCGAAGAGCCGGTCCATCTGCTGTAATGCCGGGGGGATTGAGTTTTCATAGGGGACAGACTTCAGACGCTGAAGAAGAATGTCGTAGTCATCTATATGCCTGCGAAGGAGATTGAACCGGTCCCGGGAGTAAATTCCCTCCGAGCCAAGTATGGGGGGATAGTTCTTGAGACGGTTTATAACTGACGCAAGGGAAACGTTGATTTTCTCTTTCAGTATATTCAGGAGCCTTTCGGTTTTAATTACGGGATTATATTTAAGAACCATGGCCTGGGTATACCGCCGGTAATATTGCTCAAGTGACTGCTTCTCCGACTGGTGCATATTACGCAGGGAGTTCATTTTTATGCTCTGAAGTTCATCGTAATTATTAAGAACCGCTCCGGAATCTTTCATATTGCTTTTATATGTGCTTTCGCTGACATTCATGCTTTTTTTAAGCCTGGCGATTTCCTCTCCCTTTTTTTCCATTCTCCGGGCATATCTATCCTTCAGCGATTTTAGTTTTTCTTCCTTTTCTTTTTTCAGTTCAATCGTACGTTCGTTTTTCTCATCCTGGGACAGGTCTTCGGAGAGGATTTTTTCCCTGCCGAGAGAGTAACGGTCGTGCAGCGAAATTATCTCTTCATTCATCTCGACCTTTATATTTTCCAGCTCCCGGTAGGCCTGGTCTATTTTTGTTTCATTTTTTTTCGCTGAATCGATGAGATCTTTTATCCGGAGGTCCTCGAATTCACTTATGTTCACGCTGCGGTCCTGGTGCGTTTCCCTGATGAAGGCGGTGTAGAAAATCGTGCTTACGAACAGGGCGCTGAGAAAGCCTATCATGAAGAAATAGAGCGTGGTATTCTTATTCTTTCTTGTTTTTGAGAATTCGGAGTCAAGGGAATAAATCTCGGTCTGTCCTTCCGTATCTTCGATGTCCTGCGGAAGAAACCTGTGTTGAATGAGATCGGTTGATGTTATTTTGTCGTCATCTGCCATATGCCGTTCCAATTAGTCGGACATGTCGTTGATGTCCTTTGTTTAAATTCTTCAGCCGGAGGAAGTTTGCATTTCTGAAATTTAATCGACGCCTCTTTCCATTCTCCGCTGTAATAAAGGGACAGGGCGTTTTGGAAAAGCGCTACCTGTCTCCGCAGGGGCTCGTCCATTTCCCTGTATGGGATGGGCCAGTATATTTTCCTGCCATAGGTCTTTCCTTTTACCATTACGGTATCGATTTCGATGAAATGGAGTTTTGCGTCCTCAACATTCTCCTCTATGTCGTTTTTCACATATTCCGAACATATTATCGGGATATTGTACACCCTGGTCAGTCCTTCCAGGCGCGATGCGGCGTTGACATTGTCTCCTATAACGGTATTGGTCATCCTCAGATATGAACCAAGCGTTCCGTAGAAAACCTGGCCGCCGTCGATGCCGACACCGATTTCAAGCAGTACCGCGCGATATACAGCCTCTTCGGTTTCATCGAGCGTTCCCTTTTCAGCAATAATCTCATCGCGTATTTTCGTCATTTTACTTTTAAGCTCGTCAACAACCCGATGGAGCGCATAGGCGGACTGGATGGCCTGGTATGATTTATTTTTATGGGTATCCTCAAGCGCGCCATAAACAGCGAGCAGTGCATCGCCGATGATGGAGCCTATGACGCCGTCATATTTGATGATTTCACGAATCGCCCGGTCATAATGCATATTCAGCAGGCGGATAATGTCCGTTCCCAGTGTTTCTGTTATAAAGGTAAACCGCTTTATATCGGTAAAGAGGATGGTGAGGTCCTTTTTTGTACCCTCAAGTCGAACCTCGCGGTCGCGATAGGCCTTTATGACAATGTCCCTGTTGGCGAATTTCCGGAAAATGGAAATGAGGTTTCCCACGGTGTTGGAGAGGGAATTGAAGGCCAGGCCCATGTAGGTGATGTCGTCATTGGTGGCTTTGCTCATGTCAATGACGCTGAGCTGCTGCGTTTCCACCATCTTCATGATATTGCTGGTAATCACCTGGATATATCGCAACAGGTATCGGATGATAAAGATGCCGATGCCGGCAATGGCAATGGTTATGATGATGATTATGATGCTTACGTCACGGAATATCCGCGTGGTCTCCTTGTAAAAGTCGTTCAGTTCCTCGGCCCTGAAGATGAAAATGTCCCACTTTGAATTATACTTGTAGATGCCGAAATATTCCTCATTGTTGAACGTGAAATAGGTATAACCGTCGTTGATATTTTTTGATGATTTTTTATTGATCTCGTCCAATACCCTGGTGTCGGTAAAGAAATCACTGTGGTTGATTTTTGATGCCTGGAAGAGAATCCTTCCTTCCGGTTTCACTCCGAAGATAACGGCTTTATCGTTTTTCAGCTCATGAAGTCCTTTTCGTTCGATGCTCTCAAGGGATTTGTCAAGTCTGCGATCATATTGGTAAATCTCATGTTGATTATTGCAGTATTCATATATGCTCTTAAGATCCTTTGTAAGAAGCTGACTCATGAGATTTATCAGTTCGGTTCGGGTAAAGACGAGATTGATATAATTCGTCGTAAAATTGGAAACAAGTATAAAGATAGTAAATACCATTACTATCTTAACCGTAACCGGTACAATGCGGGTATTGTTTATTTTTCTGCCGATCATATTGTGTAATTAATATAAAAAGCCTAGTTGGGCGGTATCTTAATTTAAGGTATTAAAATTTTTATTATCGTCAAGGGTTAATTTAACTTTTTTTACATTTCTTATTAAATTAAAAGAAATTAATGGTAAAAATTTTTCCGATGCATGACTTAACGATGTTTAGTGAAATGAAAATGATAAGCATTCGGCATTTACCCGAGGCATGGAAAAAGTAATTGCATAATATGTACTCCAGTTCCATTGTAAACGCCATCTTTGGATGGCACATGTGGAAAACATTGTGGCAGAGCTCATTTTCCGCCAGTATCATGATGAACATAAGAAAAACGCTGAGAACGATGATCATTGTATTGCCGGTACTTCTCCTATCCGGCTGTACGGGTAATGTGCATGATGGAGGCCGTGAAGTCTCACTTCGTGGAACCTGGAAAATCAGCACCGCCGACAGCAACGAATTCGCGCAACGGCTTTACGATGATTCCGCCTGGGACGATATATCCCTTCCCGACAGCTTTTACGACTACGCGCTGAGAGAAACGGGCTCCGTCCGAGGCATTCTCTGGATCAGGAAACATATCCACATCGACGGTGATATGGCGGGACGCCCCATGGGCCTTATCCTGGGTAAAATAGGCAATGCCGACATGACGTATTTCAACGGGATCATGGTGGGCTCAACGGGGAAATTTCCTCCCGGGGAAATATCCATGTGGAATCATACGCGGTACTATATGATACCGTCGAACCTCCTGAAACCCGGCGGGGATAATGTGGTGGCCCTTCGCATATCATATTTCCTGTACAGCGAGATCCGGGGGAAACTGGCGCTGGCCGATATGGAGTCCTGGAACCGGGACCGCACGGCCTCGCAGATGGTCACCATGGTTCATTACATGGTCATGGCCATGCTGGCCGCCATGGGGCTCATTTTCCTGCTGATCTGGATCAGGCGGCCAGGCTGGAAGGAATATCAATATTTTGTGCTGCAGCTTGTTCCGGGTTTTTTCACTCTCTACGAGGTCTGCGGCTATTACTGGCCCTTTGCCGGCGATGTTCTGACCCGCATCAAGGTCCTTGGCCTCGCGTGGACCGCCGTGGTTGTGTTCCAGCTCACCTTCCTTCACCGGCTGTATAATCTGGAAAGAAAAAAAACAGAGGTTTTCCTCTGGCTCATCCTGGCCGTCAATACAGTTCTCATCATATACGGGCATGACCCCCTGAAACACCGGTGGATCGGCATCGTCGTTATTGTATCCATAACGCCCCTGGCCCTGTATAATATCTCCATTCATGTACAGCAGTTCATGAGGGGCAGCATCATCGCGAAGATATTGATCGTTCCCGGCATAGTTCTTTCCCTGGGAGCCGCTCATGACGGCATCGCCTATATGCAGCGTTTCGGCGCGCCCCGACTTTCCCTTCTCGGCTACGGGTTCGACGAGTTGATATTCGGCTACAGCGCTTTCATGATGTTTGTAGGCGCCTCGGTGATCCTGGTGTACCGGTTTATGAATACCATGGACCGGGTCGAGGACCTGAACCTGCACCTGGAGGAAAAGGTCCGGGAGCGAACCATGGAACTGGAAAAGAGCCTGAACAACATGACCACCATGTTGAACAACCTGTACATGGATCAGCGGATAAAAAGAGGGAAGGGGGAGCGGAATTCCATTTCTCCCGGCATGGAAGAAAAGGTTCGTAAGGCCGTTGTATATCTCAATGAAAATTTTACATCGGACATATCCCGCGAGGGCCTGGCCGGCTGGCTGGACGTCAACCCCGACCACCTGGGTAAGGCCTTTAAGGTGTACACGGGGAAAAAAATAATCGATTATATCAATGAACTGCGGGTTAAAAAGGCCGCGGTGTTTCTCATGGAAGGCGAAGATACTATCATACATATCGCCTTTGCCGTGGGATTCGAAAGTCTAAGGACCTTTAACCGGGCCTTTACGCACATCATGAAAATCACTCCCAGCGAATATCGCCGCCTTCTCGGCAATCCTGAATAGCATCATTTTATTTTCCTCTCTCATTGGACAATTCAAGAGCCGCTCTTTTTTTGGCCAGACAGACGCATGCCATGCGTGCTAATTTCCAACCGTCCGGATGGTATCCTGGAATTCAATTTTACGGGAGGTGAATAATGCGCAGGAATTTTATTGCAGTGTTACTGCTACTGGTCACAACGGCTTTATTTTCTCAGACAGGTCAAACTGAAATTGCCTGGAAGTACTGGAAGACGAAAAAGGATGTACAGCTTTTCAAACGGAGTTTCCCCAATTCGGGTATCATCGAAGTGAAGGCAGTCACCATCATCGATGCTGCACCTGAGGTGATCGAAGCGGTTATCCGGGACATTCCGGCTTACCCCGAATTCATGTACGAATGCATCGAGGGAAGAGAAATCAAGAAATTTGATGATGAGAATATCATCATCCTCAATGTAACAAAACTTCCCTGGCCCCTGGAGCCCCGCGATGTGGTTGTTACCACAAAAGTGAAAAAGGATTTCACCAACGGCAGATTTGAGGTGGCACTGGTGGGACTGAAGTCGCCCGAAAGCGAACGCTATGTTTCTCCCATAAAGGGACATGTACGCATGCATGAGCTCACGGGGACATTTCAGTGTGAGATACTTGAAAGGAACAAATGCAGAATGACGTATGTTGTTCATGCCGATCCCAGCGGTCTTCCTGCAATAGTGGTAAACCTTTTTGTCGATGACAATCCCTACGGCACACTGCAGGGACTCAAAAAAATGGTTAAACTCGACAAGTACGTTGAATTAGGGAAAAAATCAAAATACCTGGAGTTCATCGAAAAATATTTCGCATCAAAAAAACAGTCCTGATCAGGGATTGTAAAAAAATAATGGAGGATTGATATGGTACAGGTTGATATCGTTTGGAGCTATGCCTTTGGAGCAACCCTGGCGGCCTCAGCGGCGCGGCAGCTGAAGGATGAGGTGAAGCCCTTTGATAACAAGTATTATACGTATATACTTCTTTTTCTGTCAATTTTATTCGCACCGTCGGGATTGTACCTGCTCTGGCAGTTCCCCAACTGGGAGACCATGCAGGTGGCCACGTGTCACGGGGATATCCCGGCATGGCTTGTAGTGATATTCGGCATCACAAACATTACGCAGGGGATCCTGGGCTACTGGGTAACCTGGAAGCTTATACGGAAAAAGAACTTTTACGGTGCCTATGTGAATTGGATTGTCGCCTGGATAATTTTCTGGTCCATCCTGGTCATGGGTTGGGACACGACGGGCTGGCAGCGTTTCCTCTATGATTCGACCATGAATAACGGTGTCCTGTGGCAGCCCGGTATGCACATGGGGCTGAATTTCTTCACCAGCAATGTATTTATGACCCTCGTGGGTATGGGCGTTTTCATCGCGCCGGCCCTGTCCATTCCCATCGCCTTGTGGATCAGGGAAGGAGCAAAGGCTGATCCGTTAATTTCAGCGGACCGGATTCCTTCTTTCCTCATGCTCATGATTTACTGCGCCATCGGGTCTTTCGGCATCACACTTGCCCTGGCCATTCTGAACGGTCTTCTTGTTTTCTTCATCCGCGACGCACTGGGCAGTGTGGGGCTGGCGTATCTTATAGGTCTGCCACTTTTCTGGGTCCTTGTTTATTTTCTGCTACTGAAGCGGGGAAGACCCCTTTACGCCTATGCGAAACTTTTTTTCATCGAGGAGCCGAAATAGTCTCAATAATGGGACGAATTTATCGAAAAAATCTATAAAAGGATATGTCCGTTCTTGCCAGGAACGGACATATCAATGAATAAGGTGTATCATCGGGTATTGGTGATACACATTATCAAACGTGATCCAGGTATTTTTTCCAGGGGGGGATCGTATGAAAAAAATTTCAGGTAAAACAGCACTGGTCACCGGCGCTTCAGGAGGAATTGGAACCGAGTTCGCCAGGGTTCTTTCCCGGGCCGGATGCCATCTGGTGCTTACGGCGAGGCGGGAGGACCATCTGCAGGCACTCAAAGAAGACCTTGAGCGGTCTTTTGATATCCGGGTCGACATAATTTCCGCGGATTTGTCCACTTCACAGGGCCGTGATGATCTGATCCGTGGCATTGATGAAAAAAAGATAGTTGTCGATATCCTCATCAATAATGCCGGGTTCGGCTATGACGGGGATTTTATTTCTCAGAGTTATGAAAGGCTGGAGGATATGATTGCTCTCAATATAACCACGCTGACATTTCTTTCAAAACATTTTGCCGAGAGAATGGCCGCAAGGAAATCAGGGTATATTCTTCTTACGTCGTCTATCGGCGGTTTTACACCCTGCCCGGGGATGGCCGTTTATGATGCCACCAAGGCCTATGTACTGATACTGGGCGAAGCGTTGAGTCATGAACTCGGGAAACACAATGTGGCAGTAACCACGCTCTGTCCCGGTGCTACCCGTACGGATTTCTTTTCTGTTTCCGGGCAAACCCTCAATTCCATGGTTGCCATGACTTTGATGGATCCCCGCGTTGTGGCTATCAAGGGCCTCAAGGGACTTCTGAAGGGGAGATCCCATGTGGTGCCCGGACTGTTAAACAGGCTCACGGTATTGAGTCTGAGGCTTGTGCCCCGCGCACTTATGGCGTCTTTAGCGGACAGGGTTATGCATTAATTGTTTGTAATGATGAATGATAATTTCTCTTAGGAAGCTTTTCCCATGATATGCTGATTGCAAGGAACGGTACAGGAATATGCGGAGCGGAAAGAACAGGAAGACAGTACTGATTACCGGCGCAGGGGCCGGTATAGGACGGGAAATGGCAAGGTTATTTTACAGGGCAGGATATTTTCTCCTTGCCGTGAGCCTTGTAAAGGAGGAGTTGGAATCTCTGGAGAGCGAGCTCGATTTCATAGGAGAGGGGAATAATTCAGAATTTCTTTCCATGGATCTTGCCAGGCCGGGAGCAGCCGGTGAGGTTTTTGCCTGGTGCGACAGCAGGGGATATAATGTCGATGTCCTTATTAATAACGCCGGTTTCGGCCTCATGGGGGAAGTTGTAGAACTGCCGTCTGAGAGGCTCACGCAGATGCTGTATCTCAACATAATGACTGTCACTGAGCTCAGCCGCCTTTTCGGCGGCACGATGAAGAAGCGGGGAAGCGGCCATATCCTCAATGTGGCCTCGACTATTTCTTTTCAGCCCCTTCCGTATCTTGCCATGTATTCAGCTACCAAGGCCTATGTTTCATATTTTACCCAATCCCTTGCCGCGGAACTGCGTCCCTGCGGAGTAATCGTTTCATGCCTTTATCCGGGGACGACCCGCACCGCTTTTCTTGATACAGCGGGCATCCATAGACCCCATAAGGGTATCACCGCGGGAACGATGATCCATGCCGCGGCCATGGATCCGGTGAAGGTGGCCCGGGCTGCTTTTAAAGGTATCCTGCGGGGCAGGCGGCGAATCATACCGGGCCTGTCAAACAGGTTCCATTTTTATTTCATTCACTGGGTACCGAACAGGCTCATCATCTTTGTAGTACGGATTGTGCTGAAGGGACTGGTGAAAAAAACAATCAATGATGGTGCGGCTGGCAGCTATCGTCGGGAAACTACCCCAGGTTGATCTTCTTGATGATGTTCATGTCGGTTTTTGGTTTACGGTCGAAGGTGAACAGGCCGTTCTCCTCCTGTTCTATATCAGTGAACTGGGTATAGCAGTATCCGGCAAAACTGTCGTGCTGCATGATGGATGATATCCATTCCCGGTAGAGATCGGGAAACTGGCGTTTTTCCGTTTCATAGAAACCGAATCCACCGAACTCTGAAATTATGACGGGCTGTCCGCTGTCTCCGCTGTCATCACTGTAAAATTCAGGCATGGCTGTTTCCATGTGGAAGAAGATGCCGATGAATTTTTTTAAATTGAAGGTTCTGAAGCGGCGTTCGGCGATGGCTGTATAATAATCGGTGATAAGGTTGTTTTCCGGGAGGTAATGGTGTATGTCGATTATATCACTCTGGGCGTGGAAAAAACCCGAGTTATCGATAACCAGCCGGCCGGGATCAAGGCTTTTCATGAAACTGAAGAACCGGTGTAGAATAGAGTTGAATGTACCCGTGAGTAATCGATTGTACAGACCCCAGGTTTCATTAAACAACACCCAGGTGATTATGGAGGGATGATTGAAATCGCGGTTTACAATCTCCTGCATGGTTTTTTTCAGTTCGTTCCTGCTTTTTCTCATGTAAAGGTAAAATGAAGGAAATTCCTCCCATACCAGCATGCCCATGGCATCGCAGCAGAAGAGAAATGCCGGATCTTCGAGCTTTTCATGGATGCGCATACCGTTGAAGCCGCATTCATTGATGGCCTTGATATCTTTGAGATAATTCTCTCTATTGACCGGTGAATACCAGCCGTCCGGATAATATCCCTGGTTGAGAATAAGGCGCTGATAGAGGTTTTCCCCGTTGAGAAAGATACCGCTGCCGCGTCTTTCTATTATCCGCAGGCCAATGAATGATTCGACAGTATCGGAAAGGGATTTCTGCCCGCCCTGCTGACCCATGATCCTGATTTTTACGGGATACAGGTGGGGGCTTCCCGGTGACCAGAATTCGGGTTTTATTCCGGCTTTCTGATAGTTCACGGTGCATGAATAGATAAATCCTTCAGGGTGTGCACGGAAATCTTTTTTTGTGAGCAGTGTGGTTTTCGAGTCAAAACGAAATTCACAGGAAAAATCCTCGGGCGTATATGAAAAGAAGAGCTCCATGGTAAAGGAGTTGAGTCCGGGATGGACATGAAAATGCTTCAGGTAGCTCATGGATGTATTTTCAAGCCAGACGCTCTGCCAGATACCCGAGACCGGCGTGTAGAAGACAAAATAGTTTTTGCGGAAAGGGGACTGTTTTCCCCGCAGGAAAGAGAACGAGGGAGCATCCTCCACGTATATCATCAGGCTGTTTTCTCCCTGCCGGAAAGTTTCCAGGGGCGCAGTCATGGTTATAGGTGTATAGCCCGATTCGTGTGATCCCAGGTATTCACCGTTGAGATAAATCTCGCAGTAATGATCAACAGCGCCGAGGCGGATATGCACCAGTTCCCGGTTAAATGACGGATCAAGGGTGAAAGTAAGGAAATACAGGGCATGAACACGGTCCATGCGTCGTCCGATGCCCGAGGCTTCGGACTCTATACAGAAGGGGACGCGGATATTTTCCCACGACGATGTATTGATTGTTTCCTTATCTTTCCATTCCCTGATAATTTTTTTAGCCCGGGAGCGGCTCTTGGCAAAGTATATTTTCCACGTCCCGTCAAGAGATTGAAAATTTCGCCTCATGTCGGGGCGCGGAAACTGCAGAAGCTTGACAATGTCCTTTTCGTTCAGTATCATAATCGGTTAATCTTTTATTTTTTAATGAGATTGGAAACGGTGTATTATGGAATGATACCCGGGATTGTGCCGGTTGTCAATACATATTACCGGAAAATCATTGCCTTGGAGCGGATTTCCATGTTAAAATAATGCTCAATGAAAAGTGAAAGATAAAAGAGGAGGTCCATCATATTTTTCCTGGCGAAGCGTTCATGGTCCATGGCAACGAACTTGTTTCTCAGGGATAACATGATAAAATCCCTCACGTCCCGATCGAGCTCATGACCGTGATCGGCCGTGCAGTCGCTGCACAGGAGTCCCAGGTCGGCGACATCAAAAGAAAAACGGGAAAAGTTTTTGGAACCGCATTTTTTGCATTCCTCAATGAGGGGAAGGATGCCGTGAATCCTGATAAGGTGGATCGTGAAAAAGACGGAAAGATGCAGGGGAAATGTTGTTTCTGAAAGTGTTTTAAGTCCGGCCGTGACCAGATCAAAGAGCAGATCATGGGAGTCATGGTATCCCGTAGTTTTATCAACCAGTTCGAGTATGTACCAGAGATGTAAAATTTTTTCCAGGTCCTCGCGGATGGTCATGTAATGTTTTTCAACAGTGAATTCCCTGGGGATAGCGGCTTCGCGGGATTCATTGGCGTAGTAGACCAGCCCCAGGATGGAGCCGGGCTGAGAAGCGTTAAGCGGCCGTTTGGTGCTTTTTTTCAGACCCTTGAAAATGAATTTTCGCTTTCCGCCTTCACGGGTGAGGATGTTGCAGGACACATCAGCTTCGCCGATGACCCTCGAGGAAAGGACAACCCCCGTTGTTTTCTCGATATTCATTCGGTTATTTTTTTCCGGTCATCGTGATGGTGATGCGGTTGATGACGGTGCCCTTTATGTCCTTTATCATGAATGCCATGTCTCCATGGGAGACCTCTTCCCCCTGTTCGGGGATTTTCCCGAAAAGATCGAAAACGAAACCGCCGATTGTATCACAATCGTCGGTGGGAAGATTCAGGTTCATCTGGTCGTTGAAATCGGACAGGGTCATGCGGGAATCCACCTCATAGGTGTTGACGCCGGTTTTTTCAAGTTCTGGCAGAGTCTCAACATCATATTCATCGTTGATGTCCCCGACTATTTCTTCAAGGATGTCTTCCAGGGTTATGATACCACCGACTCCGCCGTATTCATCGACGACAATGGCGATATGCAGTTTTCGTCGTTTGAATTCCAGGAGCAGTTCATCCAGGGGCATGGTCTCGGGAACGAAGTAAGGTGCGTGGAGTAATTTCTTAACCTGGAATTTTTTAGATTTATCCGATATCTGTTTCAGCAGATCTTTAGCATAGAGAATGCCCACAATGTTGTCCACCCGGTCTTCATATACGGGAAGGCGCGAGTGGCCTGCTTCATATACGGTTTTCACCAGTGGGAGAAGGGCTATGTTTATATCGACGGCGACCATGTCAACACGGGGAATCATGATGTCGCGGGCGTTTTTATCGGAAAGCTCAAAAATACCGCGTATCATCTCTTTGCGCGGGCCATCGAGATCTTCGTAATCCTTGATGCTGTAGGAGTCATTACTGTAGTTTGAAAGGGATCGCCTGATCAAATCAACTAAACGCCGGAATATTGTCAGTCGATTAGCAGGCTCGGGAGTATCAGCGGTCATAGAGGGTTTTATCAATCCTTAGTTTTATTGTTAATGAATAGAAGGGTAATATTGCTGTCCTTTTTGTCAACATCAAAATTTAATTATACATGAAGGTCCGAATTTTTATCGACATGTTTACTTTATTCCGCGGGAGTTGATGATAGAGAAATAATAGTCATGAAGATGGGAAAAGGCCCGGTTTACTGGGCCTTCCAGACGGAAAATTTTTTAACTGTGTCAAGCAGTGTTTCCGAAGCTTTTTTGGCCTCATGCTGCGTGATGTTGCAATCATTATAGAGACTGTCGGCGATAAATTTTTTCAGCGCCACATATACATCCTGCGTGGCATGGAATAAAAAGGAAAAGCTGTCCGAGGCATTTTCAACAACGGTGAATGACGAATAGAGCATCATCGGTTCTTTGGGTATCATTAACTTTTCGCTCTTTTTTGTGGTTATAATCGTCATATCGTCGAAACGGTAGGGAATTGATCGGCCCACTTCGCGATTGACCGGCTCCTCGTATTTTTTTGAATAAATAGCCGGTTCAACAAGCATATGGGTCCTGCTGCCATCGGTTTTAAATACAACGCCATCGGGGGTTCTGAAGATATCCTTTACATTGCGGTATGCCGTTATCTCGTAAATGGCATATGCGGTACCCGGTTCAAACATGGCGGATACAATAAATGCACCGTCGGGGGGGATAGTTTCGGTCATGTATGCCTTGAGAAGTGCCATTGCTTTTGCCATAATGGTATCCTTATACGTGTTTTGATAATACACTGGAAGCTTCCTGTACTCCGGGAAAACACGGAGACGGAAAGCACCGTCAAACAATAAAACAGTATACTACATTAAACAGTAAAATCAATTAAAAAATTGCGTATTTTTTCTTAAATAGTTATTTTAAAGCATGGATGGTTTTTATACAGGAGAGAAGATGGAATAGGGGAATTTACTCTTCAATACCGACCCGGGATTCACGGCGGTAGCCGCATTCCTTTCGGGAACAAAAGGAACAGGGAGTGCGGGAGGATAGGTGTTTCGCTCCGAGGATAATGCCTGATACGGATTTTACAGGCTCCATCATCCCCGATTCGTTCAAGGCAATACCGATTGATCCGCCATTGATAAGTGAAAAAACCGCCTTTTGACCTTCACCGGTATCCCAGTCGCAATAACCGGGACTGAAGCGCAGGGATGTTTCGAGCCCTTCCCCGGTGAAACGGCGTTTCACCCCTTCCTCTATGATGTGGACATAATGCTCGGCCAGTACGGAACCTGCCGCATGGAGAAAAAGGGATTCAAGCATTGAATCTTCCGGCAGTTTTTCCATGGCTTCATCGAAGCCGTGTCCCAGCGTGGCTAAAAAGATGCAAATTGTCTGAAGATTATCACTCTGCCCGGCAAAGTGGGAAAGCTTCCTGCTTCTCAGGGAAATGGTATCAACCGTAATAATACCATCGATGATGTCACCGACAGGATAGAACTTGATCAGTGATGCAGGGGTGACTGTTCCCAGGGCAAGCCTGGCCGCTTCCCCTGCTTTTATGCGCAGAGGATCATTGGCCTGTTCCGGGAACCGGAATCCGCTTTGAACCAGTGTGGCCGTGATCAGTGCATCGGGGTCCGGCGCTGTGAAGAGTATGGTTTCGGTGTCTGTTTTCATCATCTTGTATAAACAAAGCAGTTTTTCACGGCGGTTCAGGTGGTGCAATATTCATGTTCCACATGATATATAAGCCTGCCGAAAATTGCTGCAAACGTATCCAACATATAGTCTCATGGCTACTCATTTATCAAGGCATTCGAGGTGTATGAATTATTTTTCAAAATCTGCTCCACCTTAATTTTGTTATTCGGTATATACATATTCTGATAAATAAAACCCTCTGTGCCCCTGTGTCTCTGTGGCTATATTTATGTGCAGTTTATACAGAATCTAATTTTCTTCCCGGCAATGACGATTTAGAAAAAAGTAATTGATCCCGTCCGTTAAAATTAAATAGTGGATTATGGGCACCTTGAAAATTAAATTTATAGAGGTTTCCTTATACGAATTCACCTATGTTCAGGAGTATGGTCATGAAGCCCTTCTTTTTATCGAACGCCTTTATTCTTGCCAACAAGGGAGGAATTCCCGACCTGCCGCCATGCTCTATACAGGCCTATGAAAGGGCCCTGGAACTGGGAGCCGATGTGCTCACTGTTCCCGTGCATCTTACAGCCGATAACAAACTTATCGTTTCTCCCGGCAACGATCTGGAGAACTATACGAATCTTGCGGGGAAACCAATTCAATATTCCCTGACTGAACTGGAGCGCGCCGATGCGGCCCATGGTTTTGATCCTGCCCTGGACCGGAGTTATCCCTGGCGCGGAAAGGACGTCACACTTATGTCCCTTGAAGAACTTCTTTCCCGCTTTCCCGATACGCGTTTCAGTATTGAGCTTATGGATAAGACGGCATCGTGTGCCCTTGAGTTCTGCGCTATTGTGGAAAAGATGAAGGCCGAAGGAAGAATTCTTGCCGGCTCTCCGCATGGAGCGAATATAAAAATTGTTCGTGAAAATCTGCCCGTCATGGCAACCTCTTTTACTCCCCTGGGCGTTGTGGGATTTTACGCGCTTTTTCGTTCGGGACTTCTTTACTTCAAAAAAAAATTTAAAAGCGACGCTCTCCTTATTCCTGAAGCGATAGGCCCATCCTATATGGCGAACAGGATACTCATCCGTGAGGCGAAAAAGAGAGGTTTGCATGTATTTATATGGAACGCCGAAACCGTTGAAGAAGTCGAGCGCCTCATGACCTTCGGTGTGAACGGATTCGTGGCCGATGATGTTGAAAAAACGAGTACCTTGATAAAAGAGGCAAAAGTTCTGGTGGAAAACAATGAGAAATAAAGCAGGTGTGCGGGCTGCAAAGTCTTTAGGCGCCATATTGGTTTTACTGTGGACTGCGCCTTTATATGCCGCAGGCCAAACCGAAATCCGCGATATATTCATGGCCGCCGCGAACGGGGCCGTGCCGGAAATCAAAATATGCATTGAAAACGGTGCCAATCCCGTGGATGCGGACTCCCGGGGGAAAACTCCGGCTGATGTGGCCAGGGAGAACGGGCATGAAGAAGTTGCTGCATTCATCGATTCCCTGCGCGTGATGCGTTACCCCAGCGGGAGCGTCTATGTGGGGCAGATGAAAGGACACAGGGAGCATGGCTGGGGTGTGTATCGCTGTTTTAATGGCAGCAGGTATTCGGGAGATTTCCGCGAAGGAAAATTCGAGGGACTGGGATACTGGACTTATTCCCGGGGCGGCCGCTATGCCGGCGAATTCAGGGATAATGGTTTTTATGGTAAAAATGTCAATTTTCACGACAGTGATGTCTTTAGCAGGGACCGGTATGGAGAGACATTGCTGTATAGTGCTGCCAAACGTGGAAACCTGACACAGGTCCGTCTGCTTATACAGAGAGGAGCCAATGTGAATGAGCACAGTATGCGTGATCAAACCCCGTTGCATTTTGCGGCGTTTGAGGGCGATATATCCATCGTACGCGTGCTGCTCGAGAGCGGCGCTGATATAAATGCCAGAGACATGGACGGGATGACGGCGCTGCATTTTGCCGCCTTTAACGGGAAAACAGCCGTTGCCCGCATCCTGGTGGAAAATGGGGCCGATGTGAACGCCAAGAATGAAAATGGCGGCACTCCGCTGCACCATGCAGCTTACCAGGACAGCGGTGAAATAGCTATCATGCTGCTGGAAAGCGGTGCCCGCCCGGGCCTCAGGGATAATTTCGGAAAGACTCCCCTGGAACATGCCCGTGTCCTGAAGAGTATCATGGTTATGCGGGCTCTGAAGTCCCGCTGAAGCTGCCGGTACTTGTTAGAACCATTTTGACGGAAGTTTTCCCGGGACAAAGGTTTCTATGTAGTCCAGTGCTTCCACTGCATCAGATGCAGCATGATAAAGATCAAGGTACTCCTTCTTCATGAAACATCCTTCGGCCATGGAATTGAAAAGTGAGAAGAGATGAGAATAAAAATTATTCGTGTTGATGAACACGACAGGAACATTGAGCAGGCCTATTTGCTTCAGCGTTAATACCTCCATTATTTCCTCCAGTGTGCCAAAACCGCCCGGCATGGCAATAAATGCGTCGGCCAGTTCCGCCATGCGGGCCTTTCTCTCCCGGAGATCGGCCGTTATGATAAGGCTGTCGGCTTCTTCATAGCTCAGATTCCGTTCATGAAAAATTTCAGGAATGACACCGGTGACCTTTCCTCCTGCGGCCGTAACGGCCCGGGATACTTCTCCCATGAGGCCTATATTAGCACCGCCGTATATCAACGCATGTCCTCGTTTCCCGATCATTTCTCCAAGATGTCGGGCAAGTTCGGTGAATACCGGGGCCACGGCGCTGCTTGATGAACAGTAAACACAAATATTTTTCATGTATTTTCTGTAACTCCTGTTAGTTGTTCTTTGGAATAGTTTGTTTTTTTTTAAAAATATTTTCAATCCCCATGAGGGCCGTCCGTATTAATCTATACATCCGGGACAGAGAATGGGGCCCGGTAAACACAAAATTTAATTTTAAGGAGTAGTATTATGAAAAACTATGCCACTGCAACAGTTGAGGGTTTTGTGACACAGGACCCAACCCTCAAGAAGACGAAGACGGGGAAAAGCGTATGCAACTTTTCTCTTGCGGTCAATCATTTTACTAAAGCCGATTCAGACCCGAAGGTTTCATATATTGATGTGGAGACCTGGGACAAGGTGGCGGAAATCTGTTCAGACAATGTATCGAAGGGAAGAAGGGTCATGGTGATAGGTCCGATCCGACAGGACCGCTGGGATGGGAAGGATGGAAAGATTCAGTCGAAAATAAAAATTGTGGGAAGTGAAGTCAGGTTCCTAGAGCCGTTTAAAAAGAAGGAGGAAGGCGCTTCCCAGCAAGAGGTCTAGACAAAATGCAGTCATTGTTTCTTACCTTCCCGGTGGAAACGCCTCAGTCTCTTTCTAGTTCAATGGGTACCCGGCGGGGTGCCCATTGTTCTTGACAAATTCAATACAGCCATCTTCATTGACTCCTGTACATCCGGGATATAATTTTAATAACAGGAAGAATCAATGAGTAATCGTCTGTCCAGAGCGATACATACACTGAAAAAAAAGGCCAGGCTTCCCTACCTGGTTACGGATATTTGCAATATTCGCTACCTGACGGGATTTTCCGGTTCCTATGCCTGGCTCCTGCTGAATGAAGGACGATCATTTTTTATCTCAGACTCACGGTACGAGGAATACGCCAGGAGCATCCTGCCTAAATCCGTAGCGTTTACACTGCAGAAGGGGGATATCTTTTCTCTTCTGAAAGGGATGATTAAAGATAACGGATTTCAGCAGGTATACCTGGAGGAACAGGCTCTGACCCTGTCAACATACCTGCAAATGAGAAAGGAGCTGCGAGGAACAAAGATCATCCCCGGCGAAAATGAAATTAATATCCTGAGAATGGAAAAGGATGCAACGGAACTGCCAATACTGCGCAAGGCGGCGGAAATAACAGACCGCTGTTTTAATCACCTGCTTAAGTTCATAAAACCCGGCATATATGAGTGGGATATCGCCGTGGAAATAGAACATTTTTACCGCCAGAACGGCTGCCGCAAGACATCCTTTGATTCCATTGTAGCATCAGGACATGGCTCCTCCATGCCTCACTACGAGACATCCATGAAAAAAAAGGTGAGGGCCGGGGATGTCATTCTCATTGATATGGGCTGCACCTATGAGGGGTATAATTCAGACTTGACAAGAACCATATTTCTCAATAGCATTGATGCTGAGATTGAAAAAATCTATCACATCGTACGGGAGGCTCAGGAACAGGCCATTGCAGCAGTCAGAGCCGGTATCACCACGGGAAAGCTGGACAGTGCGGCCCGTGATTACATTGCATCCCGGGGATACGGTGAAAATTTCGGTCACAGCCTGGGACACGGGCTTGGCATGGAAGTTCATGAGCTGCCCGCTATCAAAAAAAACGGGAGCCTTCGCCTTAAAAAAAATATGGCCATCACCATTGAGCCGGGCATTTATCTGCCGGGTCTTGGCGGTGTCCGCATAGAAGATATGGTCCTGGTTACTTCCAGGGGTCACGAGGTCCTCACGGGATCGAACAAAGACATAATTGTAATATAGAGGTAGACAATGATATCAAGTAATGATTTACGGAAAGGTGTCGTCATCAAAATGGAAGGCGAACTTTTCTCGGTTATCGAATTTCTCCATGTGAAGCCCGGAAAAGGTGGCGCCTTTGTAAGGACGAAACTCAGAAACGTGAAAAAAGGAACAGTTATTGATAGAACCATCCGCGCCGGTGAAAAACTGGAAGATGTTCGCCTGGAAAAAAGGCCCATGCAATATCTTTATGACGAAGGGGATACCCTTGTATTCATGGATACGGAGTCATTTGAACAGATCTCCATAGCCAAGGATGCCATCGGTAATTATCTCCAGTACCTCAAAGAAGAGGACGTGGTGGATATTACTATTTATGAAGAACTGCCCATCGCCATTGAGCCCCCCGCCTCGGTTATACTGAAGGTTACTTATGCGGAACCGGGAGCCAAAGGGGACACTGCCACAAACGTAACGAAACCTGTGCAGGTGGAGACCGGGACGGAAGTCAAGGTTCCTCTTTTCATTAACCAGGGTGATTATATCAAGATTAACACTGAAACCGGTGAGTATTTAGAGCGGGTAAAAAAATAATGGAATTCCTGTCTAATCTGGCGAACTGGGCGAATGAACATCCGGGACAGGCCCTGGGGGCCTTGCTCGGATTTATCATCGGTATACTGATCCTTCTTTTCGGGCCGGTGAAAACTTTCCTGGTGATAATACTTTCTTTGACAGGCCTTATAATCGGGAAAATGCTCGATGACAGGATTTCCGTCAAAGATGAAATAAGAGGCCTGTTTAAACGCGACAGGCGGGATTGAAGATGCCGGGTAAATAAGCTGTGAAGTCACAAGCCGGTCATTTCCAATTCATCCAGGAAGCCTACAGGTCACTTCAGAAGAAGCGGTACCAGGAAGCCCTGGTCCTGCTGGAAAATGTACTCTCCGCCAGGCCCGACGATCCTTATCCCTATTTCCTTATCTCCGTGGTGTACCTCTTCTCCGATAAATTCGACCGCGCCCATGGCATCATGGACAGGCTGAAGCGTGTGAATCCCGATTACCTTCCCCTGGTGCAGCTACAGGCTTTCCTGTATTTGAAATCCGCCACGAGTTATGAAAGCGCCATGGCACGGTATATGGAACTGGTGGAAAAGTATCCCGCCGATCATAAGCTGAACAGGGCCCTGCAGTCCGTGAGGAAGATCAGTGACTTCGCTCAGTTGCAGAAACATGCCCGCCTCCAGGATTTTGTCGACATCCCACAGCCGTCCAAACCACGTCTGATAAAAACGGTTAAATCGGGAATCCATACCCGACTTCCGGGAAGAGGAGAAAGGCGGTTCAAAATACGGCTCCCGCTTCTCGCTGGTATTTCTGCCATCGTGATTGTCGCGGCTTTACTTACATTCTTTGCGCTCCGTGATACATCACCGTGGCAGGCCATTGTATCGGCTGGGAAAAATCTGAATACCGATACGGTGGATAAAATATACCTGGGGGAACCGGGGTATTCCCTTCTTAACCCTGTCAGTCGTGAAAAACCCCTGGAGTTTTATTATTCCAACCACGATGTCGTGACCGATTTTGAAAAGGCTAAGCGGCTCATCAAGGACGGCCGGTACAATGAGGCCCTGTTGATACTGAATCGGCTCAATAACAGTAATGCCCGTTTTACCGTGAAGGAAAAATTTGAATTTCTCATTAAATTCATAGTCGATATGGAAGACCGCGTTTTTGAAAATATTCCCTACAATACGCTCAGGAGCAAACTGCATCTGTATCGCGGGTTTGCCCTGAACTGGGAAGGGAAAATAACCAATCTGAAAAACACCCGGTCGAGCCAGAGTTTTACGCTTCTCATCGATTATAAAAATAATGATATCTTCTCAGGGATCGCCGATGTCTACTCCGCTACCCCGTACCCTGATCTGGCCAATGGAGACCTGGTAACTCTCAGGGGTGTTTTTGTCAATACCATGGGAGATGATCAGCGTTTATATGTTGTCGCCCATGATGTAAAGAAAAACAATAAGTAAGCACTAAAATACTTAAATAGTATTGACAATATCGATTCTAAATCCTCTATGGTGCTGTATGAGAGGAAATTATCCATGGAAACGGTAAGTATACACGAAAAAAAGAAGCAGCGGAAAAAAACACTCTTTCTTCTATATACTTTCTTCCTCATGTGTATTGCAAAACTCTGGTTTACCATGTTCATCCTTTTCGCCTTTGCTGTTATTCTCACTGCCTTTCAGGGAAGAGCCGGTTATTGTGCCTATTACTGTCCCATGGCAACGCTTCAGCAGGGTTTTTACAGAAAAAAGAAACATTTTCATATACGAAAGAAATGGATGACGGAAGTGTTCTTTTATACAATGACAATCATTTTCTGGGGAGGAGCGGTATCTATGGCCTGGTTCTTCAGGGACAGGCCTCTGACGTTATGGATTGCCATGCTGCAGCTTATGATGGCAATGCTCTTAATCGCCCTGCTCTCACAAAGCCTTTTCGGCAAGGGATTTTTCTGCGGGAACCTTTGTCCCCTGCGTATCCCCGTGCTTAAAAATATAATCAGGATACGGAGAAGTCTTGGCCTGTGAAAAGACCGGTACGTATCAAGAATTCTCCCCGCCGTTTTTATCCGTATCTCCTGCAGGGACCCTGTTGTACATGACGGCAATTTGCCTGAGTTTCCCCGCCGAACCGGGTTTAATGCATGACCCGGTAAGCTTCCAGAGCCAGTTTCCCTCCACGGTGCCGGGCCTGTTCATGCGGAATTCTCCGCCGTAGCCCAGGATGTCCTGCATGGGAATGATTACCAGGCGTGCCGTTGAACGATATGCCGCTTTGATGAAATGTCGGTGCATGTCGCTGTAATCGCTTATGTCCAGGTAATCCAGGATATAAGCGCGGGTAGTATCATTGATTTCAGTGCCGTAGAACCATCCGTTGGTTGTGTTATTGTCGTGTGTTCCGGTATAGAGTACGCAATGGGGATTTTCTATATTCTGAGGCAGATAACTGTTCCTGCTGTTCCAGTCGAAGGCGAATTGCAGAATTTTCATGCCGGGAAGCCCAAACCCGTCGCGGAGCTGCTCAACCTCGGGGGTGATGACGCCAAGGTCCTCGGCAATGAGGGGAAGGTCTCCCAGTTCTTTCTTAAGGCCCTGGAAAAAGGGAAGGCCCGGTCCGGGAACCCATTTGCCATTAATAGCCGTCGGCTCATCGGCCGGGATGGCCCAATATGATTCAAATCCACGGAAGTGATCGATGCGGAGGATATCGACCTGTCCCGTTAAATGTTTTATCCGCTTGACCCACCACTGGAAGGTGATTTCATTCAGACTTTCATCGCGGTTCAGCCACCGGTACAGGGGATTTCCCCAGCGTTGGCCCGTTTCACTGAAATAGTCAGGCGGGACGCCTGAAACGGCCGCTGGTTTCCCCGATTCCTCGTCGAGTTGAAATAGTTCCGGATGAGCCCAGGCATCGGCTCCCTCCAGGGTTACATAGATGGGGATGTCGCCGATTATCCCGATGCCCCTGTTGTTGCAGTATTCCTTGAGTTCCCGCCACTGGGTATAAAAAACATACTGAAGAAATTTCTGGAATCGTATCTGTCTGAAGAGGCTGTGATTGTAATCGTCTATTATACCCGGGCTGTGTCGGGAAATGCTGGGCTCCCATTCCATCCAGTTATTGGTGCCGAAATGATCGGCCAGAGCGGCGAACAGGGCGTAATCGTCGAGCCAGTAGGATTCATAATAGCAGAAGTTTTCGAAATCCTCCAGCTCCTTTTCGGAAGCATTGCCGAAAAATTTTTCCGAAGCTTTTTGAAGCAATACAGTTTTTTCCTCAAGGGCCTTTTCGAAGTCAATCGTATTCCCATCGATGCAGGCACTTTCCGGGAGAGACGGCCCGAACCATTTATTTTCCGATAACTTTTCCAGGCTGATACAGTGCCAGTTCCCGGCAAAGGTTGATGTTGAGGCGTAAGGGGAATAGGCCATGCCGGGAGATACGGGACCCAGGGGCAGTATCTGCCAGTAGGTCATGCCGCTTTCTATCAGAAAGTCGGCAAACCGGAAGGCCTCGACTCCCAGTGTGCCGATCCCCCGTGTTCCGGGAAGGCTCGTTAAATGCAGTAGAACTCCGCAGGTTCTTTTCAGGTCCATTTAATTCCTGATGTTCTTCATCATGGTGAGGACATCTTTCAGGTTTTTCAGTTCTTCACCGTACTGTTTCCAGTTACCGTCGCGCATGCTCTGCTCTGCCCGGGTATAGTGAGTGTAGGCCTTTCCTGCCAGGTCCTTTATACGCTCGGCGTACGTTCCCCGGGAGTCCTCCTCGATCATGTAGGTCAGAGAACCGGAATAGAATATTTTTTCTATCGCCGTGTTCAGGTCCTTTTCCATGACTATTTTGTCGTCGAATGATACGATAACTCGTTTCAGTTCCGGCATTTCGCTCGTTTCTGCCTTGAGGTACAGGGGTTCAATAAACAGCAGTGATTCCTCAATGGGGATGACCAGCATGTTTCCCCGGATGACTCCCGATCCCTTTTGCCCCCACAGGGTGAGCTGTTTTGATATTTCAGCATCCTGATCAATGCGGGCCTCGATCTGCAGAGGGCCGTAGCTGAGTTTTTCCTTGGGAAGAGTGTACAACTGCAACTGACCGTAATCGGGCATATCGCATTTGGCAGTCATGAAGCCGATCATGTTATTTTTCTTATAGGGAGTAAAGGGAATAGTGAGGATGAATTCACTCACTTTTTCGCCGGGAAGCCTGGTGACCAGGTAGTAGCTTCGCACTTCCTCTTCGTTCCCTTCATAGACCTGGCGCGCGATATGCCAGGCGTCCTCGTTGTTGTAAAACATGTTAGGGTCCGTCATGTGATATCTCAGGAGCATGCTGGACTGTACTTCGAACATTGCTGCAGCATACCGTACATGAGACTGAAGATCCGGCGACATCTCGCTGATTTTTTTAAAGAAACCGGGGAACATGCCCATGTAGGTCTTGATGATGGGGTCCTTCTCATCGACGACATAATAATTGATGGTGCCATTGTAGGCGTCCACGGTTATCTTTACGGAATTACGGATGTAGTTGATTTCCTTCCTCGCAACTTTGACGGTCATGGAATAGGGGAACCGGTCCGAGACCGTATAGGCGTCTATCATCCAGTACATCTTTCCTTCAGAGAGGACTATATAAGGGTCGCTGTCGATTTCAAGGAAGGGTGTCAGGGTCTGGACCATGTCCAGAATGTTCCTCCGGTAGAGGATGCGGCTCTCTCTGGTGATAGCCTGCGATATGAGGATGTTTATATCTTTGAAGGAAAGGGCGAACATGATTCTTTTGAAGAACGAATCCAGGACCGTACCACCGTTCCCCTGGTATGTGGTGTACTTATTTTCATCACCCGAGGGATAGTCGAATTCTCCGGGTTTGATATTGGTCTTTGTTATGACGTAGGAGTTGTTGTGCTCGCCATAATATATCTCGGGTCGGTCAATTTTAATGCCGATGTCGTTTTTGGGAGGGATGTCATATACAACCATCTCCGGCTGTCCCTCGGAGGTAATCCTGTCGACCCTGCTCATTACCAGGCCGTAACCGTGGGTATACATAAGTTGCCTGTTCTGCCAGGTCTGACCGGCTTTACTGATATTGTCAATGGACAGTTCCCGTGCGGAAAGGTTGAAAGCGGTCTTTTTACCGTTAACGATATAGCGGTCAACGTCCACATCATTGAAATAGTAATAGGGTTTTAGTTCCTGGAGCTGTTTGTAGGTCTGTTTCAGTGGACGCCAGTCCCAGAGGCGGATATTTTCTACGAGTTCCCTGTTTTTCTGAATGTCCCGGTAGGTGAGATTCTTTTTATTGGGAAATTCAATTTCTTTTATTTTATCTATTCCGTAGGCAATCCGGGTAAATTTTATATTATGCTCGATGAAAGGCTTTTCCTTTTCAAGTTCGTTGGGGTCCACGACAAAGCGCTGTTGCAGGGAGGGATATATCGTCCCTATTATGAAATAGGCCGGCAGCAGGGCGGCCAGCACGATGAGGGGCAGCTTGAAACTCCGTTTGAAAATATTAAAAAGAAGAAGAGCAGCAGCTATAAAGGATATTATCATGGCCACATTATATGCCAGGAGATTGGCATTGACGGCCGTATAACCAGCGCCGAAAAATTTTCCTTTCTGTTCAAAGAGAAGCTCGTATGCAGAAAGACGGTATCCCAGGCCGTTAAGGAATACTATGGAGCCCAGCAGGGTTGATATATGGGCACGGGCAAAAAGGGAAAATTCAAAACTTCCCTGCTGCACCAGTATCCCCCCGTTTAAAAAATGAAAGAAGAGGGAAAATCCCGATATGAGGACCAGTGAACTCATAAACCAGCCGTAGAGGAACTTGTAAAAAGGAAGTGAGAATACATAGAAGCTGATGTTCTTATGGAAAATCGGGTCCGTGGGAAATCCTTCAAAGGAAACCCCGTGCCGGAACAGAAGGAACTCCTTCCAGAAAGCTGAGCCGGCGCTGCCCATTATAATGCCCACGGTGACAACTCCCAGAGCCAGCAGAATAAAAAGAGCCCTGCGGGGCGATCCCAGAACGGGTATCTGCAGCCTGTCCAGTATATTGTTGGTAAAAATACGTCCCTTGCCGCCCAGAGCCCGTATCAGCAGGAAGTTGAGGAAGAACAACAGGATAAAGAAAATGGTAAAGGCGGCACCCACATTGAATTTCGAGAAGAAGAGTACCCAGAATATATTGAGCCCTTTATTGATATCGAACCATTCATAATTTATATAAAATTCCGACATTGATCCCAGCGAAAAATATAGGACGATAAAGATTCCCAAAAACCATAATACCTTTTTGTTCATGCCATGTCTCCTGTTATTATGTATCAATTACGATGGTCCCGGGATTGCGGAAGCTCCCGGCAAAGATGCTGAAGATTGATATAATAATATCAAACCCTCCATGTGTCAATCCTTAATGACAATATAATACGGTTAAAACGGCAAGGAAAATATATTTGCAATTCCCGGACCATTGTTGCATAGTGTATGCATTGGCAGTCAAATCCCTGTCACCAGGCAAGCTGCGGGTTATCCATCGTAAATAAAATGAGAAGGGGTGCAAAGAATGAAGGAATTGATGCAATATGACTCCAGGGAGTATACGCTGCATCGATGCCTGGAGCTTAAAAATACCAGGAAAGTCTTTGTAATCTTTTCCACCCTGGGGGAACGGGAGGCCGATCTTATATATGATAAAATTTCGTTGCTCAGGAAGGAAACGGGCGCTTTTATCGATAAAATAATTCTTTCCCACCGGAGAACAGGCGAGACTGAAGAACGGACCGAGCAACGGGCCCGGGAAGCGGATCCCGGGACGGCAATACTCATCTGCAATAATCTTTCTGTACCCGACATGGGAGGGGAAAGAGGGAAGGGTGCCGATATGCGCAGGACCCTGTACCATGTCAATAGCCATGCAAAGGAACTGGGCGCAAGCAGCGATTCGGTCATAATCTTCCTCGACGCAGATGTGGTGCAGGAGTATTTCGGCTCCCATTTTGTTCTGGGCCTGGGGGGGGCCGTGCTGCAGGGGCATGATTTTGCCAAGGCCAGTTTCTGGCGGGCCATGGGCAGGGTTAAAAAATTCGTTGCGCAGCCCCTCTACTCCGTCATCGAGCACGAAACCCTTGATCAGCTGCGCATGTTTGCATATCCTCTTTCCGGCGAGGTGGCAGGCTCCCTGGAGTTTTTCAACAGCGTTCATTTCTGGCAGATCTACGGCGTGGAAACGGGAATCAATATAGACGCATGCTTTCGCAGCTACAGCGTGGCCGACGTGAACCTGGGCCTGTACGATCATGAACATCACGGCGAAGTCAATATTCAGAAGATGGCCTTTGGTATAATGAGGACATACCTGAAGCAGCTTCAGGACTACGGCATTCTTGAACTTCATCACGGGGCCAGGATTTCAGATTCTTTCAGTGCTATGTTTATCGACGAAAAGGGGGAGAGGCAGTCCATGGACTATGACCTCACGGAAATAAAATATGAGCCGCTTAAGAATGTTCTGGATTAAACAAATACGATGCGTGAACAGCTATGACATCTCCTAAAAACGATCATCCGTGTATTGAGAACGATGAATTGTACCGCGCCCTTTTTGAGAGAAACAGGGCCATCAAGCTCCTGATCGATCCTTCCGACGGGGCTATAATTGACGCCAACCCCGCCGCCTGCGATTTTTACGGCTATGCCCGCAACGAAATGCGCGGTATGAATATCACAAAGATCAACCTCCTTTCTTTGGATGTGGTCCGGGAACGCATGGACAGGGTAAAAAATGGTGAGCAGGTAAATTTTGTTTTTAAACACCGGCTCGCCGGCGGAGAAATGAGAGATGTAGTGGTGAATTCGGGAAGGGTCGATTTTCAGGAAAAGACGCTGCTTCTGTCCATCATACACGATATCAGTGACAGGGTGAAAGCGGAAACAGCCCTGAAGGAATCCCATGAACAGTTTCTAACAGTTCTTAACGGCATGGACGCGAATATTTATGTAGCGGATACGAAAAATTATGAAATCATTTTTGCCAACAAGCATTTTAAGGATACTTTTGGAGAGAATGTAATCGGGCGGACCTGCCATGCCGTGATCCAGGGCGAGAAGGAAAGTCCCTGCTTTTTCTGTATAAACAGGCAGGTCCACGCAGTAAGTGGCAGCGACAGAGATGTCATGCGATGGGAATACCAGAGTTCTGTGAATGGTAAATGGTACCAGGCCCTTGAAAGAATCATCAACTGGATCGACGGCCGCCCCGTGAGAATATCCATTGCCATGGATATTACTGAAAAGAAAAGGCTTGAAAGAGAGATACTCAATATCAGTGAAAATGAACGTATTCGTATCGGTCATGATCTTCATGACGGCATAGGCCAGTATTTCACCGGCATGGGATACCTGGTTCGGATACTCCGGGACAGGCTGCAGGAAAGAAATGATTCCCAGGCTTCCGTGGCTGAAGAGCTCCTTTCACTCATTGATGAAGCAAAAGGTCATGTAAGGATGCTCGCCAGGGGGCTGAGCCCCGTCCAGATGGATACCAAGGGGCTTTTTATGGCGGTGAAAGATCTGTGCATCGATACGGAAAAAATGTTCCGATGCAGGTGCTCCTTTACGTATGACAAGGCTCTTGGAATCAATGATAACGCCACGGCAACTCACATCTATTACATAATAAGGGAAGCCGTGAGCAACGCAATCCGCCACGGTGAAGCGGAAAATATTGACATTATTATTAAAGAATATAAAAAGGGCCTCATGATCACCATCTGTGATGACGGTCACGGCATCAGCGACACGGCCGATCTGGATACGGGCCTGGGACTCAAACTTATGAAATACCGGGCCGATGTAATAAACGCACTGCTGAGTGTCGAAAAAAACAATGAAAAGGGGATGACGGTCACCATTATGCTGGCTTCAGTGTAGGAAGGGTGATGAGGTTCCTTTACGGGAAGATTATGGAAAATGACATTGTGGAAGTTTTTATCGTCGATGATCATCCCGTGGTCAGGCGTGGTCTGGGCCAGTACATCGACAGCAGGGAAGGTTTCCATGTATGCGGTGACGCGGCTGATGCAAATACGGCAATTGTGGAGATAAATCGCCATGCGCCCCAGGTAGTCATAGTGGATATCAATCTTAAGGGAATCAACGGGATCGATCTCATAAAAGCAATCCGAAACCGCCACCGTTCCATTCACATCCTGGTGCTTTCCATGCATGACGAGAATGAATATGTGGAAAGGGCCATGAGGGCCGGGGCCCGGGGCTATGTGCTGAAAAGCGACAGTGAGGATGTGATCATAGACGCCATCAATCATATAATGAATAACAAGATATTCCTGAGCAGCGGTATCCGCGACAACATGCTTGAATCAATTATATGGCATTCAACGGAAGAAAAGGAAAAGTCCGTGGCACTCCTGACGGACCGTGAATTTGAAATCTTTGAGCTCATAGGAAAAGGACTTAATACACGGGAAATAGCCGTCGCCCTGAGTCTCAGCACATCCACGGTAGGGACCTACCGTGAACGCATAAAATCCAAGCTGGATATTCACAGTCCCAATGAATTGATCAGGTATGCCGTTCAATGGGTGTTGGGTGAAAAGAAAGCATAAGAGAACCTCTATTTGTTGTTAATGAAAAACCTAATTTTTGAAGTGCCCATAAACAAGTCTCAGCTTGTAGAACTCTATCCTACATCTATTTAGTATAGTGTTCTACAAGAATATAGTTTTTCCAGCCATTGAGACTACCATAAATACATACTTATTGTATTCATCAGCTATATTTTTAAAGATAAAGGAGCCTCGATAGCTCGTAATGTGGAGGTATTCATTTATCTGAATTTGTAATCAGAGTGAGAGGCGATGAATACTGCAGAGGCATTATTGATTGATGACGACGGTACTACCGGCGAGATACTGCGAAGAATTTCCGGTGAAGTGTCTTTATATCTCAATGAATTCAACTGCACAGATGCTGCAGCAAAGTATGTCGATGAAAAAACCGTGGATATGGCCTTCATCGATCTTATGATGATACTATCCGATGATTACTGTTTGTTCAGAAAACTGAGAAGCTACCGTCCTTTTATGAAGGTTTTCATACTTGTTTCTGTAGCGAGTAATAAAACCCTCAATTTCAGCCAGTTCGAAGATGAGTATACTTTTCTGCTGGAAAAACCCCTGGAATACACCACAACCCTGAATAAGATTAAAAAAGCAATGGAATCCAGGGACAGGTGTTGATCGAGTGGCGGTGTAAATTAAACGGGCACGATTTGATTTCGTGCCCGTTGTAAGTTCTAAGTTTAAAAAGTCTGCTAGAAATGGTCGCACAGCAGTTCGAAATATGCCTTGGGATGCAGACAGGCTGGGCATTTCTCGGGAGCCGCCTCGCCTTCATGAATATATCCGCAGTTTCTGCACATCCACTGGGACTTCTGGTCTTTTTTGAATACCTTTCCCGTTTCGATGTTTTTGGCCAGCATGAGATAGCGTTCCTCATGGTGTTTTTCAACTTTCGCAATATTTCTGAACAGCGCCGCGATCTCGACGAACCCTTCTTCTTCGGCGATACGCGCCGCTTCGGGGTAGAGCACCGTGTGCTCCTCGTTTTCTCCGCCTGCCGCAGCCTTAAGATTCTCAACGATCGTTCCCACAACACCAGCCGGGTATGTAGCCTGTATCTCCACCATCCCGCCTTCGAGGTAGCTGAAAAAACGTTTGGCGTGTTCTTTTTCGTTTTCCGCGGTTTCGAGAAAAATCGCTGCGATCTGTTCGTATCCCTCTTTTTTTGCAGCTGACGCAAAATAGGTATAGCGGTTCCTTGCCTGTGATTCACCGGCAAAAGACGCCAGGAGATTTTTCTCGGTTTTTGTTCCTTTTACACTCTTCATTATTTCCTCTCTGAAATTAAACTTGTATGTTCGGGCTTCAATACGCCCACTGTTGAATAAGCAGCCGGGGATACGAATATCCCCGGCTTTGAAATAGAGATGTTCAATCTATTACGGGTGCATAATAGCAGCGTTTCGGTGAATGAATTTTACCTTCACCCTTGAGCGTTTTAATAATTTTATCCACTTCAGACTTTTCAATCTTTGCGGCGATTGCGATTTCGCCGGGCCTCATGGGCTCCCCGGCTTTTTTCATGGCATTCAGTACTTTTTGCGCGGTTTTGTCCACAATCAGATCACTCCAGAATATAGAATATGCGATGCTATGATATTCCTGCGGCATGGTAATGGGTTTCTACCGGGCCGAAGGAAGCCTGTCCCCATGTTAAGGCAGGCAGTTAATTTCGATTTTGTTTACGCTTTCCACAGGCCGTGAAGGTTGCAGTATTCCCGCGCTTCCACATCGGCATCAACGCCGGTGAAAACTGCTTCAGGTGCCTGTCCCGGTTTAAGAAACTGTCGCAGTGCCTTGCCGTCCTTAAGGATAACCTGTATCCACTCTATATAGTGTTTCTCCTCCGAGGGGTGAGTGACAGATCCGACCTTAACCTTTATACCGCCGCTCACTTTTTCAACGACGGGTACGTGTTTTTCCGTAGCGGCATCGGTGGTGTTTTCTTTGAGCAGCTTCATGGGTTGTCCGCAGCAGACGAGCTCGCCGCCGCCGGCTGTAAGAACTTCCACTATGTTTCCGCATACTGAACATTTGTAAACCTCAAGTTTTTTAGTCATGGTACGACTCCTTTAAAAAATTTAGTATAGTGCCGATGAGTTGAAAAATATCATCGGGTTACTGGGTTACTTTTCCCTTGAAAATCCTGTACACATAAACTGTATATCCGATCACCAGGGGCATGCCGATAAGTGCGATTATGAGCATGACCTTCAGTGTGAGTTCCGTCGATGATCCGTTGAAAATGGTAATACCGGCATTGACATCATTGCTGGCTCTTACGAGATGCGGATAGTGAACTGAACCGGCAATGACCCAGAGTCCGGCAAAACCCAGGGATGATGTGATGAATGATTTGCCGTCCATTCCCTTTTTCGCGAAATTACCTGTCATCCAGGCACAGGCCACAACTGCTGCGAAGGCAATCCATGCCGGGATTCTGGCAGCGCTCCCTGGTATTAGCATCATAGAAAGAACAAGTGCTGCGGCGAGCAGGACTATGAATATGATCCATATTTTGCCGGTAATGACCCGCGCCCTGTCCTGAATGGTTCCGGTGGTTTTCATGGCTGCGAAGGTGCTTCCCTGCATGAGAATTGCTGTCAGGCCGAGAAGTCCCAGTACCAGTGGATAGGGCCTGAGCAGGGTGAAGAAGGAACCGGTAAAATCCATGTTGCCGTCAAGGGGAATGCCGACGATCACGTTACCAAGGGCAACGCCGAAAAGGAGTGACGGGAGAAAACTGCCGGCCATAAAGGCATATTCCCATATCTTGCTTCTTTCCCTGTCGTAATACCAGAACTCGATGGATACGGCCCTGAAAATAAGGGCGAAGAGAACCAGCATGAGTGCAAGGTAAAAACCGCTGAAAACCGTTGCATAGGCATGGGGGAATGCGGCAAAAAGTGCGCCGCCGGCCGTGAGTAGCCAGACTTCGTTTCCGTCCCAGAACGGCCATATCGCATTGAAGAGCGTTTTTTTCTCTTCGTCATTTTTTGCCAGCAGGGAGAAAAGGCTGCCTATGCCCAGATCAAATCCGTCCAGAATGGCGTACCCTATAAAAAGAACACCAATGAGTATGAACCATATATTCTGTAATATTTCCAGTGTTTGCATATTTCCACTCCTTCTATCAATACGTTCTCTGAGTTATATCTTCCGGGCCTTTCTTTATCAGGTCGAAGAATATCTTGAGGAATACCAGAAAGAGCAGAAGATATATTATCCCGAAAAGTGCCAGAGAAAAAAGTATCTGCCAGGCCGGCACTACCACCGACGCAGCATCAGCTGTCCGCAGTATTTTGTATACGGCCCAGGGCTGCCGGCCGATTTCCGCGGCCATCCAGCCGAATTCATTGGCCAGGAGGGGCAGCGGTGAAGTGATTACCAGTGTCCAGAGGAACCACTTCATGGAATAGAGACGTCCCGTGGCCATAAGTAATGCGCCGATCATGGCAATGGCGGCAAAGAGGGAACCGAGGCCGATCATGAAATGATATGTCATGTAGGTGATGAAAACCGGGGGCCGCTCATCCTCCCTGAATTCATTGAGGCCCTTTACTTCGGCATCGGAATTAAAGTGAATGAGCAGGCTCAGCAGTTTTGGAATTTTTATTTCGAGGTATGTCTTGCCGACATCTTCATCGGGGATGCCGATGAGCGACATGGGGGCACCTTTCTGTGTTTTCCAGAGGGCCTCAAAGGATGCCATCTTTTCCGGCTGTGTCCTGGCTACCTGAACAGCATGCATGTGGCCCGTGGCGAACTGGAGCAGGGCCATGGCAATAAAAATTATAAGTGATAACTTAAGCAGAGGCTGGAAATGTTCCCTGTATTTATCCTTCACAAGATACCAGGCGCTGATGCCGGCGACGAAAAGAGAGCCCGTGAGCCATGCTGCGGCGACCACGTGTACATATCTTATTATTGTTGACGGGTTAAACGCGGCATCGAAGAAGCTGGTCAATACGGCCCTCCCGCCTTCAAATTTGAATCCCGCCGGAGTCTGCATCCATGAATTGGCGATGATTATCCAGAATCCCGAAAGGTGTGCCGCGAAAAATACCAGGAAAGCCGAGAGCCAATATACCTTCTGTGTTACCTTCTTTTTACCGAAGACCAGTACGGCGAGAAAGACCGATTCAAGGAAAAAGGAGAAAACTCCCTCGGCAGCCAGTGGGGCGCCGAAAATATCTCCCACCATTCGGGAATACTCTGACCAGTTCGTGCCGAAGGAAAATTCCAGGACTATTCCCGTTGCGACCCCCATGGTGAATACAAGGGCCAGTATCTTAACGAGAAAGGATGATATTTTCTCATACTGATTGTTTCCGTTTTTAAGGTGAAATGATTCCAGGAGAAAAATAATAAATGTCAGACCGAACGTAAGGGGTGGAAATAAAAAATGGAATCCTGCGACGAAACCAAATTGTATTCTTGATAATAACACAGCATCCATGGGGTCTCTCCTCAGTTATTTTTTAACCAATAAAGCATGGGGATACTCCCAACAGGATAGTATCCCCATGCTTCCCGATTAATCAGCCGGTTCAAATGAGTCCTTGCCAACACCGCAGACCGGGCAAACCCAGTCATCGGGGATGTCCTTAAAGGCAGTGCCCGGTTTAATCCCGTTGTCGGGATCTCCCGTTTCCGGATCATAAATGTACCCGCAGACTGAACACTCGTATTTCATACAATAGTTCCTCCAGATTCTTTATATAAGGGAACCTCTATAAATTATTATTTGATGTTCCCTTGTGGGCACAAACATCGGAAAAATTAGGTTTCTTCATTATTGTTGTTAATGAAAAACTTAATTTTCAGAGGTGCCCATAAGAAATATGCATTTGAATGCATGACGTATAAATGCATGCTGTAATAATTACAAAAATATAATCATTATAAATGTAATATTAAGTCAAGAAAAATTTACTATTAAGAGAAAAGTTTTAATATATAAACTTAACTGATTGGAGATGGCTTTAATAAAGACTATGTTGCTCCTTAAATCATAGTATACATTTAATATAAAACTGTTACTATAATATTTTAAAGCTCTTATTTTTATATAATGACAATTATGGGGAAAAATCAATAATTTATTGGCAGATAACTGTGGATATAATGTCTAAATTGGCTGTAGTATAAAAATCTACATGAAAGAAGCGTTCACGATTTGCATTTCCTGCATATGCCCCTGAAATAGAGATGGCTCTGCAGGATGGTATGTCCTTCTATGGATTTCAGGTCCATTGATTTGCTGTCGAGGAAAATATCATAGAGTTCACCGCACTGCATGCATTTAAAATGGGCATGATTTTCCATAAAGGCATCGTAGCGCACTTCATTATCTTCTATGGTAATTGCCTGGATGACATTTTTTTCAAGAAATGTTTTCAGCGTATTGTAAATGGTGGTTTTTGATAGTGTGGGTATTTCACCGTGGATATCCTGGTATATAATGTCCACGGTGGGATGAGTTTTGTGAGTTACCAGATATTCCAGTATCTTCAGCCGGTGAAGAGAAGGCTTGATGCCCTTATCCTCTAGAAATGATTTTAATTGTAATGATTCCATATTTGTATCAATAGTCTAATATACGAAGGATTTTACAAAATTCAACCATAAAATCAGGGTCTGGCAATTATAAAAGCAAAATATATCTTTGCGACTCCGGATGTTTATTTCGTCAGTTTTTTAAATGTTTAAGAAATTCCTCTACTGAGGCATTTCTGTTCATGACCTTTTGTGCTATTTTTATACTTTCCCGGTCTCCCAGTACAATGGCACCCACGGGAGAATCTTCTTTCATTAGCAGTTTTTTGTATGAGGATGTATCTACCGAGGTATTTACCGTGTTTCCCTCATCGCTTATAACACCGGCAGAAAAGAGATCTATCCCCGTGATCTTCAAAATAGTGGAAATGGCCGAGCCCTTGTATTCCGCCTGAACGCCGCTCATATTAAGACCCGCGGCGATTCCCTGCTCCTTGGAAACATTCCATAGTCCGTAGACAACATTGTTGTGTTCAGCCGCGTCACCGGCTGCGTATATATCTTTCTGTGATGTCTCCATGTGATCGTTTACCACGATGCCGTTATTGACCGAAAGGCCCGTCGTGCGTGCCAGCTCACAGTTGCAGCGGATGCCCACGGAAAGCACAACAGCGTCAGCCTTGAGGGTTTTTCCCGATTTCAGGGATATCTGCTCGACAAACCTGCCGCCGATTGAGTCGATTGACGCGACGCTGTCATTCAGGATGAATTGCAGGCCCTTGTCTTCCAGCATCTTTTGCAGAAGTTCCCCCCCGGTGCGGTCCAGTTGGCGGGGGAGCAACCAGGGGGCAAATTCTATAATCGTCACCTTTTTCCCCAGTTTCTGCAGACTATTGGCCGTTTCGAGACCCAGGAGTCCGCCGCCAATGACGGCAATGGATTCTATTTCAGTGCTGAAGTCACGGATTCTGTCCGTATCGGCAACATTGCGCAGGGTAAAGACCCCTTCGTGGTCAATGCCCTGGACTGGGGGAACAAAGGGATTGCCTCCCGTGGCCAGCAGAAGCCTGTCATAGTGGTACACGACGCCTTTCTCGTCAGTCACTGTTTTTTCCGCTGGATCAATGGCCGTAATCCTGGTGTTCAGGATATTGGAAATATTTTTTTCAGCATAAAATTCCGGCTTGTACAGGGTGAATTTTTCCAGGGGTACCTCGTTGGCCAGGTATTCCACGAGGCGCGGCCGGTAGTAGTGCAGGTTTTCCGCTTCGGTAATTATGGAAATCTCCCCAAGGGGATCATTTTTCCTGATGGTCAGTGCCGCGTCTACACCGGCAGTGCCGTTTCCTATTATAACATATTTCATCCCGTTTCTCCTTCAGGATATCTGACTTTGGACTTTTGCTGTAATCTCCTTCAGATCGGAAGGATTCGGGACATACTGCAATTGGATTGCATCCATCATGTCGAATTTACATGACTGCAAAGCTTCGTCGACCTGTTTGACACCGAAGGGAGCCCAGCCGTATGATCCGAAGGCCAGGCCCTTTCTTCCCTTGGGAGCCAGGCCCTTGAAGTACGTAAGAAAGGCGGCCACCGTGGGGAGCATATTTTTGTTCAGCGTGGGGGAACCGACGCAGATGTATCTTGCCGTGAGCACCTCGGTCATGATGTCGGAAATATGGTTGTGCTGCAGGTTGAACATGCGGGCGAAAATATTTTTATTCTCAAAGGCATTCTGAATTGCGAAGGCCATTTTTTCCGTGGATTTCCACATTGTATCATAGATAATGAGGGCCTTGTTATCCGTTTCGTTGGAAGACCATTTCCGGTAATTCTCGATAATGCCGGCGATGTTCTTTCTCCACAGTATGCCGTGACTCGGGGCAATGACATCGATATCGAGACCCTCCAGATCAGCCAGCGCCTTTTGTACCTGTACCGAGTAGGGAAGTACGATGTTGGCGTAATACTTCATGGCTTCCTCGTTGATGATGTCAATATGGTATTCGTCATCAAAGCGTTCAGAAGTGGCTACATGCTGGCCGAAGGCGTCATTGGAAAAGAGAATTTTATCCTTCGCACTGTAGCAGACCATGTTGTCGGGCCAGTGCACCATGGGTGTCATAACATACGTCAGGTCCCGTTTCCCGATGTTGACGGTTTCGCCAGACTGTACAACTTTGAATTTCCAATCCTTCTTATAATGCTTCTTCAGTCCTTCTTCTCCCTTGGGTGATGTAATGATGGTGGCTCCGGGAAGCATCTCCATGAGGCGGGGAAGGCCGCCGGAATGGTCCATTTCAACATGATTAGATACTATGTAATCAATCTTTGCCGGGTCAACAACGGCCGATATGCGCTCCAGCATTTCGTCCACCAGGTAGTATTTTACGGTATCGATGAGAGTTATTTTTTCATCGACGATGAGATAGGCATTGTAGGTAGATCCCCGCTGGGTGAGATATCCATGGAAGTTTCTCAGGTCCCAGTCGATTCCACCGACCCAGTATACATCTTTGGTTATCTGTACAGGTTTCATTTTTTTTTCTCCGTTATGGTTTTGAATTTCAGTTTTACTTTTTTATGTATTTATCTCTAAATTATACTGTTTCATGTTACGTGTAAAATCTATATAAAGGGTTTCACTTGTCACTAAAAAAAACTGAAATATGGTCTTTCCTTCATGTGACGGTGATATGGGCATCGGGATTGAAGGGATTTGTCCGTACGGCAATGGAATAAAGATAGGGATATTCCATCTTGAGATGTTTCATGTAGCGGAGCCATTCAACGACAAGGAGGGAATATACCCGCCGAAGATCTCCCTCGAGATGTTTAATGTCGGGCTCGGGCAGATTGTCCATATCTGAGCGGTGACGCAGTTCGTCAAAAAGATGGAATAGGGCCCAGAGAAGGTCCGTGAAGGATTCATGCTCCAGGAGATTGGGATTTTTCAGCATGTCCCGGATGGACTCCTTTTCCCGTATCAGGATTGCCTTCATTTCCCTGAGGAAATCGGGGGTCAGGGAAGTTGAATAATTAAATGAAGAGAAAAATTTCAACCGTGTTTCAAATTCTTTTTCGGTCCAGGAGGGAGTAATTTGCAGATGGCTGCTTACATCATTGAAGTTGGCAGTACATTTTTTCAGAGTCGTTATGATATCCGTGCCCATTTCGTAGAAGAATATTCCGATGAGCATGTTCAATTTCTTCAGGAGGGATTGTTTTTCCTGCTTTTTGAGGAGACGGTCCAGCACAAGGGTTACAAAGACAACCTGGACGGGAACAAAGGCGAAATCCTGCATCATATAGAAGAAAGTGTCTTCCGATTTATGAAAAAGGGTTATCTGGGCGAAATAGGTCACAGAAGAAATAACCAACAATCCCGCTACCATTGAAATGTACCATCGGAACCTGTCCATGAAATAACCGCCTCAGTTTTTTCCCGAATGTAAAGCACGCATGATAATTGGCAACATATTTTCATTCTGTCAATGGCAACAGCCGGCTATTCCATTGCTTTTGATTGTTTAATAAATTCAGTGCTGTAGTCAAGACTTTGTAAATCAAATAATAGAATAATAAGTATTTAAAAAATAATTGACATAAACGGCTTCACAATTTGTTGTTCAGAGACAACGCAGAGTACGTCATGTTTTTGAAATTATAATAACAGAGGAAGCCAATGAAAGATCAGAATGTAGAACCGCTTTTTAATGATGAATTTCAGGGAGCGCCGGCAAAAAGATCCCTGCAGTATATTTTGAGCAAACGTGAACAGGGTAGTCCTGTAGCGGGCCTCTATTGCGGCTATGCGCCCATAGAGGTGATTCATGCCATGGGTGCATATCCGGCTGTCCTTTGCGCCTTTGCCCAGGCAACTATCGAGGCGGGAGAATCGGTATTGCCCGGGAACCTGTGTCCTCTCATCAAATCGAGTTACGGTTTCATCAAGACCGACAAGTGTCCTTTCTATTCGATATCGGACGTTGTTATCGGTGAAACTACCTGCGATGGTAAAAAGAAGATGTTCGAACTCATCGCCGATATCAAGCCGACCCATGTTATGGACCTTCCCCAGGTCCCTGATACGCGTGAAGCGCAGGAAGGGTGGGGCGCCATGATCGGCAAGGTAAAAGATTTTCTCGAAATCAACCTGAACAGGAAGGCCAATGATGAGGATATTCACAAAGCCATTATTGACACCAATGAAAAAAACCGCATGATGCGGAAAATCTTTACATATGCCGCACGCAAACCATCGGTAATGACCTGGGGCGAAGTCTATGACCTGACTTTTCTGGCCATGGTTGCTACGGGAAAGGATATGAAACCGGTACTGGAAGAAGTATTGCAGAAACTGGAACAGCGTGTAAAAGACGGGGCCTACAGTGAACGCTCCGGAGCGCCCCGCGTCCTGGTTACAGGGAGCCCCCTGGGCGGCGATGCAACGAAAGTGTTTAAAATCATTGAAGAGGCCGGCGGGGCCGTTGTTGCCATTGATTCATGTACGGGCATGAAGCCCTATGTCACCGATACGGAGGAGAATGCCGCTGATCCTCTCATGGCGCTGTCGAAAAAATATCTCTCGCTGCCCTGTTCATGCATGACTCCCAATGGCCGCAGGCTTGATGAGCTGTCCCGAATGATAGATGAGTTCAGCATTGATGTGGTTATCGACGTTGTGCTTCACGCCTGTCATTCATATAATGTTGAATCCTATAAGGTAGGAACGCATGTCAGGGAAAAACACCATCTTCCTTTCCTGAAAATAGAAACAGATTACAGCGGCTCCGATGCGGCTCAGATCAGAAACAGGGTCGAAGCCCTTTTTGAGACCATAGTAAAAAATTAAAAAGAATGGGCAGGTCTCATTTGACGGTCCCTGATATCAGATCATCATCTCTCCACATTGCCTGCATTTGCGGCCGCCACGGAAATTCAGTGAGCCGCATTTTTTGCAGGTGAAGAGGTTTTCCTCTTCCATGATCCATTTTTCCGTACCCAGCTCGCGCCATCTTGGAATGGCGCGCAGCATGTTTTTCCTTGCCTCCGGGATGGGGAAGGATTCAATTGTGGAGCAGGGAAATTCACCGCACTGGTGACATCCTTCAATACCCTTTCCCGATGTGCAGCTCTTGATTGGACAGGATTTGCAGAACCAGTATGGGGAGGAAGAAAGGCAGCCGTTGCAGGCTATTTTGTCCGGGGTGTCCCCGTAGGCTGCGGCGAATTTGATCTTCAGTGCCGCATCATCTTTTTTGTCGGCATAATAGATGCCGCACACACCGCAATATAATCCGCAGGGAGACAGAAGCTCTTTATTTGTCATACGGATCTCCAATATTGTAATCTATCAGGATTTGATCTCCGTTCTGGAAAATATCATTAAGTTATATCATGAAGCCCCGGGAGGGCAATTCATTTTACCGTATCGATAAAAAATTCTGTTACTTTATCATGGACTCAAGGTCATCCCAGCAGAGATCATTTCGGATTCCGAACCGCGTAAGGGAAAAATCGTATTTTACCGGGTCACCGCTGTTAAGCCTGGAAAACCCTTCAGTGATCTCCAGGGCGGTTTTCAGATCGGCTGCCTTTCTCGACGTGAATCCATAACAGGTTCCAAAATAGTGCATATGTGTATCAAGGGGAATAATGAGCATCGAGGGCTGGATATTTTTCCACCCGCCGGGATCAACACTGTCTTCACGGACCATCCAGCGCAGGAAAAGGTGCAGCCTTTTACAGGCGCTTCCCTTTGAGGGGTCGGAAATGAGACTGCTTGCCGGCATGGCTGATGCATGCCTGATTTCTTTTGTGAATGCAGTGATGGCCGGCAGCAGAGATGGTGCTCCTTGCTCAAGGTATGATACAAAGCAGGACTCCAGCGATCCATGAGTCTCCAGGATTTTTTTCAGGCCGATGAACAGGGCCGACATCTCTTCACCCGTGGTAAAGCGATGTTTGAAATTCCGGAATTCCCGGCGGAAATGATTATCGCCGTTATCGAGGATAAAGTCGCGAAGATAAGGACCCGCCGCTTCGAGGACGCGTGATACCGATGTCAATATCTGCGCTACACGGCCGTAGGCCAGGGATGAGGCTATAAGGGCAGCGATTTCCCTGTCCTCTTTCCGGGGATACTCGTAGAGAAACTGCAGGGGATCGGGGGAAACCAGTTCTTTCCTGTTGTACTTTCTGTATATGGTATCGAGAATCGGACGCGTTAACCGGGGCATAAATATTATTCCTGCTGTGTAAATAGTGTGCGGGGTTGTTCAGTCAGGAGAGCTATGGTATTCCGCAGGCCGGGCCTGATTCAGTTGTCGCCCGTTGAAAAGGTTTTTATGAGATATTCCACTTCAGCCTGTTTCTCCTCGGGCATGTCTTTGAATTCAAGACAGCAGCGCATAAGGGTGACAAAGTTGAAAAGGGAATCATTGGTAATCCGAAAATTGGAAACAACCTTGGAAGGAACCTTATCAAGGTAATAATTGTGATGGTACATGAATATATCTATATCAATTTCATTCTGCTCAATGGTGTCGCTGCCGAGATAGCTGAAGGAAATCCCCTTTTCACTTATGTCGATGATATGACCCAGACGGGATACATCATGACTGATAATCGCATAGGCTCCATCTTCAATCCGGAAGCGGTTATACTTTCTTCTATCTTTTGCGTCTGACATGGAACCCTCAACATGAATAATAGTAAAAAAATTAATAGTTATATCTTATATTAAGACATAATACTGATTTTGAGTACAATTCTTAAATGAATTCTATGAAATGTCAAAGGTTTTTCATGCTTTTGTGATGTTTTATTGCATTTTTATTGTATTATGCAAGTAATCCGGTCTGATTATAGACAGCCGGCCCTGTTTACTGCTTGACTGATTTTTATAGATGAATTTTGTAAATGTGTCGCTAATCCAGCAGGAGAAAAAATGAACTCAAAAATCCTCATTGTCTATTCGACTAAATCGGGCTCCACCATAGGTGTTGCCCGCACCATTCTTAATACACTTGCCGAGCAGGGCGTTGCAGCCGAGGCTATGACGGCCGGGAAGGTAGGCTCCCTGAAAGGATACAGTGCCGTCATACTGGGAAGTCCCATAATAATGGGGAAGGTCAGGGGTGATCTGGCGGACTTCATGCGGCGTTACCAGGATCAATTGAGGCAGATGCCCCTGGCCATGTTTCTCACCTGCCTGCGCCTTACAGTGGATACGGACGGCAGTGATCCGGGATTTCCCGTATATATTGACACAGCCCTGCAGGAAAAAACAAAGCTCCTGCAGGAAATGAGTTTTATGGAAAAAAGCCATACTCTCATGCATTACTGCAATCCCATCATGAAACAGCTGGCCGGGACCACACCGCGGGCCTTTGCAGTTTTTAAAGGTGCTCTTGATTATCGCCGACTTGACAGTCTTAGTTGGATATTTATGAAATTTCTGTCTTTATTCCAGACCTCGGTGCGGGAAGGTGATTATATCAATCATGCCGTGGTGAGTGCCTGGGTAAAAAAATTCTATCTCGATCTTACGCGCTGAGTTTTTTCACCGTGTGTATCACGCGTAGCCCTGGGTATAGGACTGGATGAGATTGATCAGGTCTATGCGCTGGTTGTCCGATAGGTCATCGAACTGGAGGCAGCAGCGCATGAGCACAACAAAGTCAAAGAGATTTTCGTGGGGAATCTTGAAATTGGATACGACCCGCGCCGGAATTTTATCGATGAAGAAGTTTTTGTTGTAGAGATAGATGCTCAGCTCCAGCGTGTCATGGGTGGGAAATTCACTGCCGGCATAGATGAAGGACATGCCTCCCTCGCTGATGTCGATGATGTGACCCAGGTGTATATAACTGTCATCAATGACCGCGCAGGTCCCCGATTCGGTTTTATGTCTTGGCTCTTTTCGCCGTTCTTCCTGTTCGTCTGACATGGTTAACCTGCCCATTGATAGGATATCCGGATTCAGCCTTTTTTGCCGGTGAGCAGTAAGGGAAAGGCGTGTTTGTCCCGGAACAGTTCTGAAGATATGATATAAGTATATCACAATGGAACAGAGGCAGCAATAATATTAAATCGGAAATGACGATAATTTTTGTGTGAAATCGTTGATGTGGAAATGTAACTGTAGCAGGGACATAATGTTGTTGGGGCGTAACATGTTACACCCCAACAACAATTTTATGCAATTAAGCCGGGGAAATTGCCTCAACGGGACATACATCGGCGCAAGCGCCGCAATCCGTACAGGCATCGGCATCGATTACATAGGGATCGCCTTCGGAAATGGCCTCTACAGGACATTCCGCCGCGCAAGATCCGCATCCGGTACAATCTGTTGAAATTTTGTAAGCCATTATCTCACCTCCTCTTGGGAATAGTTTTCTTCACAGTGTTAAACTAAAAGGAGGAGGATATTATTTAAGTCAAGAATAATTGTAATTTTTTATCGGCAGTTTCATTAAAAACTCCATGGTTGAGTTTTTCATAAAACTGCAGGTTGGAACATTTTATGAATTAAAAAGCAGTTGACCGACAACGGGGGCACGACTGGAATGAATTAAATTTTTGGAGTATATGGCGTTATAAACGAGTATATGAAAAAACACAATGACATACGGGTCAAGGGAATAGTGCAGGGAGTGGGATTCCGTCCCTTCATATACCAGATCGCTGTTCTCAATAGTATGGCAGGATATGTGCGCAACGATACCGAGGGTGTTTTCATCGAGGCCGAGGGTGAAGAGGATGCACTGCTTCGTTTCACGAAAGAAATCGTGTCCAAAGCGCCCCCCCTGTCACATATCATGGATGTGTCCGCCACGGACGGAGCCATGAAAGATTATAAAAGTTTCATCATTGATAAAAGCGTGCATACCGGGGAAAGGATTGCGTTCTACGCGCCTGATATAGCTCTCTGTGATGACTGCCTCAGGGAATTCAATGATCCCCGGGACAGGCGCTATCATTATCCCTTCATCACCTGCATTAACTGCGGACCGCGCTTCAGTATCATTAACGACATCCCTTATGACCGCGTCAATACATCCATGAGCGTGTTCCCCCTCTGTGAATCATGCCTGCGCGAATATAATGATCCGGCAGACCGGCGTTTTCACGCACAGCCCGTGGCGTGTCCTGTCTGCGGGCCGGCCCTTTCCCTTCATGGAGCCAATGGGGAACTTCTTGAAGGTAAAACTGAAGATATTGCTGAACGGACGGTAAAACTTTTAAGAGAGGGAAATATCATCGCCATAAAGGGAGTGGGTGGGTATCTCCTGGCGGCTGATGCCACGAACGATGGAGCCGTACAAGAACTCCGTAACCGCAAGCGCCGTCCCTTCAAGCCCTTCGCTATCATGGCATCGGGGATGGAGCATGTGGAACGGATCGCCCATGTCGGTCCGGCAGAACGGTCGCTGCTCGTTTCGCGGGAGAGACCCATTGTCCTTCTGGAAAAAAAGGAAGGGGCCTTTTCGAAATTCGTGGCACCGGGCATTGCCCATATAGGCATCATGCTTCCCTATCTTCCCTTCCAGTTTCATCTTTTTTCCCTCGCCCCGGACATGGTTCTTATAATGACCAGCGGAAACCTGTCCGACGAGCCTATCGTGTACAGTGATGAAACGGCTTTCCGGCGTTTCAAACGCATAGCCGATTATATCATAACCTATAACAGGCAGATCGTGGCCCAGAACGACGACAGCGTGCTTTTCGTCGAAAAGGAGACACCCTTGTTTATCAGGAGATCCCGCGGCTATGTGCCCCGTCCCTTTCTTTCAACGCGGACCGATTCTCGTATCCTTGCCCTGGGGGGGGATCTGAAAAACAGTTTCGCCATCGCCCGCAGGGATTTTATCATTCTAAGCCAGTACCTGGGAGACATGGGCGACCCCCTTACCCAGGAGGCATTCCGTCAGACCGTGGATCATTATATCCGTGTTTTTGACGCTGAGCCCGATGTGCTCGTATCGGACATGCACCCGGGATACATGACGACCATGTACCGTGATGAAATGGCCAGGGGACATGAAAAGCATTTCCAGGTGCAGCACCATCATGCTCATATCGCTTCAGTACTGGAGGACCATGGAATCCATGATAAAGTCATCGGTATCGCCTATGACGGGACCGGCTATGGAACCGACGGGACACTGTGGGGAAGCGAATTTCTCATCGCGGACCGGAAGGAATTCATCAGGGCCGGACATTTTTCCGGGTTTCCCCTGCCGGGAGGGGAAACGGCCATCCGCGACGTGTGGAAAATCGGGCTATCACTACTGCATAAAAGATACGGCATGGATGTGCCGCTGTTCACTGAAGAGATGGATGTCCTTAATGTCATGGAAATTATGGAGAAGGGAATCAACTCGCCGGAGACATGCAGTCTGGGAAGAATTTTCGACGGTATGTCAGCCATCCTGGGAATATCGCGCAGCATCAGCACCGAGGCCGAGGCAGCCATACTTCTCGAGGAGGCGGCGCGCAGGGGGACCTGGCCGGGAAAGCCCTTTCTCATTCCCATGAGCGATGATGAGAAAATTGTCATCAGCACCATGGATCTGACAGATTATGTTATGGGTCTTATTAATAGTGGAGAGGCGGTGCAGGATATAGCCCTGGCCTTCCATAGATCCGTCGTGCATACGACTATTGAGGCGGCGATGCGGCTCCGCGGGAGGTATGGAATCAATAGTGTCGCTCTGAGCGGCGGAGTCTTTCATAACAGGATCATTCTCCGTCATGTATGGGAAGGTCTGATAGCGGCAGATTTCAATGTCCTCCTGCCGGTAAAAATTCCGCCAAATGACGGCTGTATTGCCCTTGGACAGGTGGCTGTTGCAAAGGAATTGATGCGGTGAAATACAATTGTGTTATTTATAACATATAGATTTTAATGAACAATATCAGATTATATTAATAAGTATATTAAATATCAAATATATATATTATCGATATGCTGGCAAAATTATGATTTACAACACATTAAAAGCATAATAATTATAAAAAAATAGCATAAATTAAAAAAAATATCTCTTTAGCTTTTTTTTCGATTGAAGAATATGGGTCGTCATTAAAACTTGTTTTTGGATTAAATACCACATGCCTGCATTTGTCTGGAATCCAGAAAAAATGTTGCAGGACATTGTTCTTTCCCCATTTAAAACGTAAAATGTCACATTGACGTGCTTATTTTAATTATTTCATTGGGTGAAGCGTGGGTATTGTTCCGTATTTTAAGCATTATTAATCCTATAAAATAAAGAGGGGTTATGGCAAACTTAGCAGATGTTGTAAAACAGGCAGTCAAAAGGTACGGAGACGCCTCCAAACTGCTGGATATCATACGCGATGTCCAGACTGAAATGGGTTGCGTATCCGATGAGGCTATTAAAGCAATAGCCGGAGAGTTAAAACTATCCCGTGTGGATGTAGACGGTGTCGTTACTTTCTATCACTTTTTTTCAAAAGATCCCGTGGGCAAATATGCTGTGTATCTTAACAACAGCGCAGTCGCCGGCATGAAAGGCAGAGCGGCAATCGCCAGAGCTTTTGAAAAGGAAACTGGAGTCAAGTTCGGGAAAACAACGGCAGACGGATTGATTGGTCTTTTTGATACATCCTGTATCGGGATGAACGACCAGGAGCCGGCAGCCATTATTAATGGAGTCGTGTTTACTAACCTGACCGAGGCGAAGGTAAAGGATATCGTTGCCGGCATGAAAGCCGGGAAGGATGCCGGAACACTTGTCAAGGAGCAGGGAGACGGCCAGAATCAGTCGGCGTTGATCAAATCCATGGTCAACAATAATATCATGAAAAAAGGACAGGTTCTTCTGGCGCCTTTTGAATCAGGAGCGGCGGTTAAAAAGGCGGCTTCCATGAGTCAGACCGGCGTTATCGAGGAAATGAAAAAATCAAATCTGCGCGGACGCGGCGGAGCAGGATTCCCTACAGGAATGAAATGGGAATTCACCGGCAAGTCTGCGGGAGATAAAAAGTATGTTGTATGCAACGCCGATGAAGGCGAGCCCGGTACATTCAAGGACAGGGTTATCCTGACGGAAATTCCCAAGATGCTTTTTGAGGGAATGGCTATTGCCGGATATGCCATCGGTGCCGATGAAGGCGTTCTGTATCTCAGGGCGGAATACATGTATTTGAAAAAATATCTCGAAACCATTCTGGAAGACCTGCGGAAAAGCAATGTAATCGGAAAAAATATCGGCGGGAAAAGCGGTTTTAATTTTGATATAAAGATTCAACTCGGTGCCGGCGCTTATGTCTGCGGCGAAGAATCGGCCCTCATCGAATCGGCGGAAGGCAAGCGCGGTCAGCCACGCAACAGGCCTCCCTTCCCGGCGCAATACGGTTATATGGGGAAACCTACCACGGTAAACAATGTGGAATCCTTCTGTGCGGCAGCCCGCATCGTCCTTGAGGGTGGTGACTGGTATGCCAAAATGGGCACGGCCCAGTCAAAGGGCACAAAGCTGCTCAGCGTTTCCGGTGACTGCGAAAAGCCGGGAGTTTATGAGGTTGAGTTCGGTATGACTGTACAGACCCTGCTGGAGGAAACGGGCGGACGGAACGCCGTTGCGGTCCAGGTTGGCGGTCCTTCAGGTACATGTATAGGAAAAAAAGACTTCGGAAGAAGGATTTGTTTTGATGATCTGGCCACGGGCGGTTCCATAATAATCATAGGTCCCCAGACGGATCTTCTCGGTGTTGTTCACAATTTCATGGATTTCTTTGTTGAAGAATCATGCGGTTGGTGTGTTCCCTGCCGTGCAGGAAACGCAATCCTCAAGAGCAAACTGGAGAAAATCCTGCATGGTCATGGTACTGAAACCGACCTGAATGAGCTGGAAGAATGGTGTAAGATTGTAAAAAGCATGAGCCGCTGCGGTCTCGGTCAGACATCACCCAATCCCATTCTTACCACTATCCAGAATTTCAGGCACCTTTATGAAGCGAAACTTCAGAAGGGAGTTGACTACGCGACTGAATTCGATTTAGCAGCCGCTGTGAAGGATTCCTGCGAAGCGGCAGGCAGAAAACCAAATTTAGAGGGTCATTGATATGAGCGAAATTAAATTCACCATAGATGGAAAAGAATGTTCAGCAAAACAGGGACAGACTATTGTAGAAGCGGCCAAAGATAATGGCATATTCATCCCTGTTTTATGCCATTTTGAAGGCCTGAAGCCTGCCGGAACCTGCCGTATCTGTACGGTAAAGGTAGGCGGCAGAAACATGGCAGCCTGCACGACACCGGCCACGGCCGGAATGGTTGTGGAAAATGCCGTTCCCGAATTGGAAAACATGAGGAAAGCCATTGTGGAAATGCTTTTCGTCGAAGGAAACCACATGTGTCCTACCTGTGAGAAGAGCGGGAATTGCGAACTTCAGGCTCTGGGTTATCGTTATCAGATGCTGGCCCCCAGGTTTCCGTACCTGTGGCCGGTCCGCGATGTGGACGCTTCCGCGCCGAAGATAATTCTCGACACCAACAGGTGCATCCAGTGCCTGCGGTGTGTCAGGGGTATCACTACGGCGGACGGCCGACATATTTTCGGTCTTGTCAGCAGGGGAGACCGGACAGCCATTAAGGCCGATCCGGAACTTGCAGCGCAGATGTCCGACGAGCAGGCCGCCAAGGCCATGTCACTGTGTCCCGTAGGAGCCATCCTTAGAAAGGAAGTGGGCTTCAGTACTCCTATCGGTAAGCGCAAGTTCGACAGCAATCCGATCGGCAGCGATGTTCAAAAATCATAAGGAACTGAATGGAGGATCACAATGAGTAAACCCGTAGTAGCAACTGCGTCTCTGGCCGGCTGCTTTGGATGCCATATGTCACTTCTCGATATAGATGAAAGAATACTCGATCTTATCAGCCTGGTGGAATTCAATAAATCACCGATCGATGACATAAAGACTTTTACTAAACAGTGTGACGTGGGAATCATCGAAGGCGGATGCTGTAATAGTGAAAACGTAGAGAATCTGAAGGAGTTCAGAAAACATTGCAAAGTGCTTGTTGCCCTGGGCGAGTGCGCCATCATGGGCGGACTTCCCGCAATGAGGAACGGTATCCCTGTAAAGGAATGTCTCCAGGAGGCATATATTTCAGGCCCAACCGTTTCTGGAGTCAACCCGGAAAAAATCATCCCCAACGATGATGAACTTCCCATGATTCTTGACAGGGTATATCCCCTGCATGAAATCGTGAAAATCGATTACTATCTGCCGGGATGTCCGCCCCGTGCCGACCTGATATGGAACGCGTTGGTGGCTCTGGTCAAAGGCGGGGATATCGACCTTCCGTATGAAGTACTCAAGTTTGATTAAAGGGGTAATGAAATGGGAAAAAAAATAACAATAGAACCGGTAACCCGTGTCGAAGGACATGGTAAGGTTACCATACAAATGGATGATGCAGGAAACGTGGCCCAGTCCCGTCTGCACATCGTCGAGTTTCGCGGTTTCGAGCGTTTTGTTCAGGGAAGACCCTTTTGGGAAGCCCCTGTTCTGGTGCAGCGTCTCTGCGGGATATGTCCGGTCAGTCACCATCTTGCGGCAGCCAAGGCCATGGACGTTATCGTGGGCGCGGGAACCGGCGAGGGTTTGACAAAAACCGGCGAGAAGATGAGAAGACTCATGCACCATGGGCAGATGTTCCAGTCTCATGCGCTGCATTTTTTCCACCTGGTTTCTCCGGACCTTCTTTTCGGAGCCGATGCCGATCCGGCAATCCGTAATGTTATTGGTGTCGCACTGGAGCACAAGGACCTGGCGGTTCAGGGTGTAATGATGCGGAAATACGGTCAGGAAATCATCCGCGCCACGGCCGGTAAAAAGATTCACGGCACCGGCGCTATCCCCGGCGGTATCAACAAGAACCTGAGTATCGCCGAGAGGGATGAGTTCCTTAAAGGACCTGATCCGCTCAATATCGAAAAGATGGTCCAGTGGGCACAGGGAGCCCTTGACCTTTTCAAGGATTACCATGCCAAGAACAAGGACCTAATCGATAATTTCGCCGTTTTTCCGTCCAATCACCTCAGCCTCGTGAGAAAGGATGGTGCTATGGATCTGTACCATGGTGTTCTCCGGGCCGTAGACAAGGATGGAAAGAAAATACTGAATGACGTTGATTATCAGGATTATTATAAATACATCAATGAGGAAGTGCGTAACTGGAGTTATATGAAGTTTCCCTTCCTTACCTCTCTCGGTAAAAAGGATGGATGGTATACTGTTGGACCTCTGGCCCGGCTTAACACGGTAGAATTTATCCCGACTCCTTTAGCTCAGAAAGAATTCGAGGTATACAAAGCCTATACCAACGGCAAACCCAACCATATGTCCATGCATATGCATTGGGCCAGGCTTATTGAGCTCCTTCACTCAGCAGAGGTTATCAAGGATCTTCTCAATGATCCTGATCTGCAGGGCAATGACCTTGTTGTCAGCAAGGGGAAACGGCAGGAAGAGGGCACGGGCCTTATTGAGGCTCCGCGCGGAACGCTGTTCCATCATTACAAGGTCGATGAGAATGACCAGATAGTCATGGCAAATCTTATTGTTTCAACAACACACAATAATCAGCCCATGAATAATGCCGTGGAATACGTCGCCAAAAAAGTTTTTAACGGGCAGTCAAACATTACCGAAGGAATGATGAATCGTGTAGAAATGGCAATCCGGGCCTATGACCCCTGCCTGAGCTGCGCGACTCACGCTCTTGGACAAATGCCTCTTGAAATCACCATGGTTGGTTCCGAGGGTGATATTCTGGACAGGAAATTAAAATAGACCGCTGTGTCAGAGAAGGATATCATAGTATATGGATTCGGCAACCCGGGCCGTCAGGATGACGGCCTGGGACCGATTCTGATAGAAAAGCTGGAGGCGGAAAGCATTTCCGGTATTGTTGTTGACAGCAATTACCAGCTTAATATAGAAGATGCTTATGATATTTCTCAGGGAGAGGCGGTTATCTTTGTCGACGCTTCAATAGACTGCAAGGAGCCTTTTTCCTTCGAAAAATTGACGGCGGCGCAGGAGATACGGTTCACTACTCATGCCATATCACCGCAGTCGGTTCTGGCCCTGTGTCAGGATCTGTATGACAGGGATGTCCCGGCATATATTCTGGCAATTCGGGGATATGAATGGGAATTTAGCGAACCAATGACCCGGAAAGCGGAAAAGAATCTTGATGAGGCTTTCATTTTTATTAAAAAGAAGCTGAATGAGATGAAAAACGGGTTGAGGCATGAAATTTAATAGTTGATTTAATCGAGCTAAATTACAGGAGGACCACAATGGCAGTTAAAAAAATTCTTGTTATAGATGATGATCCAGATATACTTGATTCCGTGAAAGCTATTCTTGACGCAAACGGATTTAATACCGTCACTGCCCAGAGCGGGAAAGACGGTATTAAGGCATTTTCCGATGAAAAACCCGATCTCGTTCTCGCCGACATGATGATGGAAAGTGTGGACGAAGGTTCAAAGGTTGCCAATAAAATAAGGGAAACGGATAAAAAAGTTCCGATCTTCCTGCTCAGCAGTATTGGTGCCGCAACATCTATGAACATAGATCCGGCATCTCTTGGGTTTAACGGTGTTTTTCAGAAACCGGTAAATCCTGACAGCCTTGTTTCCACGGTCAAGAAAGCCCTGGGAATGTAATAATTCAAAGTATTGTTTAGAATTCAACAGGGGCCGTATGCCTGAGGCTTGCGGCCCTTTTTATTCCATTTTCCTGCTGAAGGGCATGGTCAGATCGTAGAGCCCTCCATTTCTTGATTTTTCCACTTCCCAGCCCATACTCTCAAAAAGATGCAGCATAATATCATTTTCCCTCAGTACCATGGCTGTAAAACCCAGCAGACCTTCTTTTTTTGCCAGGAGGGCCAGGTATTCAAGAAGTATTCTGCCGATCCCCCTGCTATGAAATGCGTCACTTACCGCGAAAGATGCCGCTGCCATGAGCGAGGTCCGGTCCGTGACATACTGCGCGATGCCTACAACGGTTTCTTCCCAATTATCACGGACTATGGCGAGAATGGTCATTTCTCGGGAAAAATCTATGACGGAATATTTCTGCAGCGTGTCCCTGGGGATGAACTGGATGTTGGCGAGAAACCTTCGGTACAGGCTTTTGTCCGAGAGGGAATAAAAAAAGTGTTTCAGGCGGTCTTCATCGTTGATATTCACGGGTCGGATGAATATCTTCAAGCCGTCCTCTGTTGTACGATATGCCTCGAGGTGGCGTGGTGGAATGCCCTGATCTCCGGAGATGTATCTCTGATCGGAAGGAATCAGCCCTCTTGACCGGGCCTCCTGGATAAGCCATGATCTGAATTCAGGATGGGCAATGGAGATAAGGGATAAAACACGTTCGCGAATGTTTTTCGCATACAGGTAGGCGATACCGTATTCCGTAACCACATAATGAATATCTCCCCTGCCCAGGGTACAGCTGGCGCCTTCATCAAGGGCTGGAACGATGCGTGATATTTTCCCGTCATTGGACGTAGAGCGCATGGTAAGGATTGCTTTTCCTCCTGAAGAAAGGGCGGCTCCCCTCATAAAGTCCGTCTGTCCGCCGATTCCGCTATAGAACGATCCGCCAAGAGATTCCGCCGTTGCCTGACCGGTAAGATCAATCTGCAGGGCAGAGTTTATGGCAGTCATATTGTTCTGGGAAGCGATAGTGAAGATATTGTTCGTGTAGTCGATGGGGCGGAATTCGACCGATGGATTTTCGTGAATGTAGTCATAGGTATCCCGGGATCCCATGCAGAAGGACACGGTGGTTTTGCCGCGGTCTACATTTTTTCGCGAATTGTTTACTATGCCGCTGCGCATGAGTTCAACGATACCGTCCGTGAGCATCTCGCTGTGCACGCCAAGGTCTTTCTTGTTGTTAAGGCTTTTCATTATGGCGTTGGGGATGCTGCCGTATCCGACCTGGATGGTATCGCCGTCCTGGATTATCCGGGCCGCGAAAAGACCGATTTCGCTGGAGATGTCGTCGGGAACCTCCTGTCTGTACTCGAGTATGGCTTCGTCATAAGGTATGAGAATATCGATATCTTCGGCGTGAAGATAGCTGTCTCCGTGTACCCGGGGCATTGCAGAATTAATCTGTGCGATTACGAGGCGGCTGCTCTCAACGGCTGATTTTACAATATCAACGCTGATGCCAAGGCTCAGGTTTCCATGGCGATCCGGCATGGAAACCTGAATGAGTGCCACGTCAATGCGTATAATCCCGCGCTGGAAAAGGGACGGGATTCGCGACAGTGCAATGGGAGTATATTCTCCCATACCGCGGTTGATAATGTCACGGGAACTGTCGCTGATGAAAAATGAGCTGTGTCGGAAATTTTCACGGAATTTTTCTTCTGTGTAAGGAGCCACTCCCATGGTCCAGACATGAAAAACATCGGCACCGAAAATGGCCTGGGTATTTTCTTCGACGAAGGCCGAAAGTGAATTAACGAGATACTGGGGTTCGCCGCATGAGGAACCGATAAAGATTGAATTACCCCGCTGTATCCTGCCAAAGGCCTCTCGGACGGATGTGAATTTCTCCGGGTACCTGGTTTTCAACCTGTCCAGATTGACAGAGTCTTCATTCATATAATCCACCTGCCCTGAATATACAACATTTTTACTATGGTATCATTTCTCCCTTGAGGCCCAGTAACTCTGCTGATTCCCTCATGCCCAATATGGTGATATTGATCAATTCATTGATGTCAAGTCCCAGCATGACGGCTCCTTTTTCTATTACATCCCTGTCCACACCTGCAGCGAAGGATTTATCCTTCCATTTCTTTTTAACGGATTTGACCTCCATGTCCAGAACGCTGCGAGACGGTCTGACCAGCGCTGAAGCGGCAACCAGTCCGGTCAGTTCATCGCAGGCGTAAAGAAACTTTTCCATATCGCTTAGCGGTTCGACATCGCTGAACATTCCCCAGCCATGGGAAACAACGGCCCTGATAATTTCATCGGGCCAGCCCCGTTCTTCCAGAATTGAAGCCGTTTTGGTGCAGTGCTCACGGGGATATTTTTCATAGTCGAGATCATGGACAAGACCGACGATTCCCCATGTGTTTTCATCATTGTCCGTCATCCTGGCCCGGTATCTCATAACCGATTCCACGGCCAGCGCATGACGGATGAGGCCCGGGTCAGTGGTATATTCCCGGAGAAGAGCAAGGGCTTCATCTCTTGTAGGTGTTATTTTATGCATGTATGCCTCCCGTATAATGGACCCGGACCGGGAAACAAATCCGATCCGTATCTAGTCAGACGGTTTTTTTAACAACGATAACCGTCAGGTCATCCTGAAGAGGAGTGTTTCCCGTAAAGGCATAAAACTTCCCGAGTATGGATTCTATCATTTCATGGGCGCTTAAGCCCTGCGGGGCAGCCTGGAAAGATTGTTTCAGGCGTTCCATCCCGTATCGTTCGTGATCCCTGGCGCTTTCAATGAGACAGTCACTGTAGAGGAGCAGATAATCCCCATCATCAACGCTGAAAGTCATACTGGTATAATTTTCATCGATCGTAGACATACCTATGAGTTTCCCCCGGATGTCTCCCGATGGAGGATGCACGCAGGAAACAGGCGGTGATCCTTTTTTTTTCAGCAGAAGATTGGTATGCGCACCGTTGACATATTCAACGGCATTGCCTTTGATGCGGAGAATAATTCCCGTAAGATAGTTTCCCACGGAGCCGATCTCGGAAATCAGTTCCTCATCGATAATGTCCATAACCTTGTTCAGGGGGAGGTCGAAGTTTGACCTGAAAACACGGAAAATGACAGACTTGGAAATCATGGTGATAAGTGCCGATGCTATGCCATGGCCGGAAACATCGAAAAGCGAAATGCCCGTGAGATTTCCATTGGCAGAGTAGAAGTCATAGAAGTCACCGGAAACACCGGACATGGCCTTATAGACAAAGGCGATGTCCCAGCCTTCAATCAAGGGTGGTGTTTTCGGGAGGAACCTGCTCTGTACCTGTTCAGCCATATCCATATCGTGTTTCATGATCCTCTGTGCGTTTTCCAGGTCCAGATTTAACTTTATGAGGCTCTCGTTGATTAATTCCATCTCCTCCATTGCGGCTATCGAATCTTTATTGGCGGTTTCCAACTGCCCGGTTCTTTCTTCAACCTTGTTCTCAAGATTGATGTTCAGATTCTGGAGCTGAGTGTTTACTATTTCAAGATCGGATGATTTTCGGGTGAGTTCCACGGAAAGCCTTTCCATTTTGCCCCGCGCCATGGCATTCTGGCTGGCCACGATGAAGGCCTGGGCAAAGATGAAGAGGAGGAGGCCCAGGTGGGTGATATGCGGGGCCCTGATGATGTTGTTGGCTTCGAGGATATCTATGGCTGCAAAAATGAAATATGCTAACAGGCCCGAGAGGGAAATCAGTACGAGGTAATTGCCGTCGCGCCAGGCTCCTCCGATGAGCAGGTATAACCCGTATACGCAGAAGAGAATAAGCATGATATGGAAAACAATCAGTGATTGATACCCGGCATGAACGGGTGAGAAAAGAACAAAAAGTATCAGCGGCGATATCGTAATCCAGAGTGCACGGGATACCCTGATGGAGATGTACCGGCTGAAGGCGGCCTGGAGAAAGGACATGAAGAAGGGCAGAGCCGCATACATGGTCAGAAAACTCAGTTTCAACATCAGCTCAAATGATTCACTGGAAGTGTTGAACTGCTCAAAATACCTTCCTTTCAGGTAGGTTCTGAAGGCCATGTCGATACAGCTGATCCCGAGCCAGAGAGGAGCCTTTTCATTGCGTCGGAGAAGAAACAGAATGAGATTGTACAGACCGATGATTATCAGGCAGCCGATGACAAAAAGGTCACGGGCCGTTATAATCTCACGTTCCCTGAATACCTGTTCAGGGAGGCCTATGATCGGAGAGTAACGCATCCCGCCGTAGGTGGTGGAAAAGTCGGCTACTTCCAGAACGATGGTTGTGGCACCCGGGGACTGGAAAGAGGCAGTGAGCGGTACGAATAGATGCCTGGTCGTTTCGGCGGTCATTCCGGGATCGCCGCCGCTGCCGATCAACACCATGTTCCCCTGATTATCAGAGGCATAGGCGCGGTATGAAGAATAGATGAACGGTATATATATGCCGACACTGTTTATATTGTCAGGGAGATCAATAATGGCGCGGTATGAGGCGAATCCCTGGTATGGGATTATGCCGCCGTCTTTTTTCGTGAACCCATGCCATGCGTGTGGTATGAAGATATAGTCCGGCGATAGAGGCATGTTTTGACCGCTAGACCGGGAAACCAGGTATGTGTTCCAGTAAAATTCCCAGGTACCGGACAGGTTTACCGGCCCGTGATTCAGGAAGTCATGGTTTGAGAGGTCAATAAAGCCTTTTTTCAATTGCGGCACTGTGGCTTTTTGACGATCCCGGGTATCGCACGCGGTTAAAAAAATTAAAAGGACGGTTATACCTGCGATCAATTGCTTCATGTCTTCATTGCACCACGGTTGCCTTATATTGACACGGACTCGGACTGCATGTCAAGTAGTTAGCTCTTATAGTAAAAATTTTTTAAAATTATCAGTTTACATTTGTCGTCGGGTCATTTAGGATTTGTGTCACATGACGGGATTACGGGAAAACATAAAGGCCATTGTAATCGGTTCCGGAATAGGCGGGCTGACCGCTGCGCTCTACCTCCTGAAAAGCGGGAAAGATGTCACTATATTTGAACAGAACGAATCTCCCGGGGGAGTAACCGCAGGAATTATTCAGGATGGGTATTGCTGGGACCTGGGACAGATGATACTGGAGGGCTTTGGCGAGGGTGAGCAGGCTGGCCTCATTATTGATGAACTGGATTTGCGAGATAATCTCATCATAACACGCGGAGAGAGGACATGCTCCTATCCTGATTTTATGCTGGAGAACCTTGAAAAATCACCGGATATTTTCTGGCGGCGGGAAAAACTTAAAGAATTATTTTCCGATGAGAAAGAAGGGATCGATCTCTATTATCGGCTCTATGTGCGGTTCATGGAGATAGTGACGCTGGCACGCCGGGCCGAAAGGGCTGACGGGGCTGCCGTAATTTTTCACAAGATTCGCATGTTCATTAAAATTATACCACTGCTTCCAAAAATCCGATGGAATGCCGCAAGAATGATGGATTTTCTATTCAGGTCTCAAAAACTGCGTTTACTTTTTCTTTACATGCTGGCGGATTTTTCCGTGCGTCCCCGTGAGTTCCCTGGCCTGGGAATTACGGCGGTAAATCCTGAACCGGCCTTTAATAAGAATATGCCACTGGCTATATCGAAAACGGGCCGGCATCCCGGATATTATCATATCAAGGGCGGATGTGCCATGTTGTGTAAAGTAATGGCGCAGGAAATTGAAAAGAGAGGCGGTATTATCATTACAGGTACGACCGTGGAGCGCATCCTTATCAACGGAGAAAAGGTAAATGGCATTGTAACCGGTGACGGCGATGTGCTCACCGCCAATGTAATTTTCGCCTGCGGCGGGGCCCGAGAACTCTTTTTTGACCTTATCGGCCGGGAGTTCCTCCAGTGGCAATTCATCGAACGGGTTGAAAGCCTCCCGCTGATGGAATCGGTTTTTATGGTACATCTCGGAATAACATTTGATCCAACACCTCATCAGTCAAATGCCGTCTGTTATTATTATAAAACCCGTGACATTGAAAGAGCTGTTACGGGTCTGCGTGAGGGACGATATCATGAGGGTGATGACGGGTTTGTCATTTATATTCCCTCCATGGCCTACGAGGGCGCAGCACCGCCCGGTTGTCATGCCGTGACAATATACACGGTAGCGCCGAATAAACCGACATCGGGGAGCTGGAAGGAAAACCGGGAAGCATTTGCCGATAAACTCATCGGCCTTGCGGAGAAACATATCCCCGGTCTCGAAAAACATATTGCAACTAAGGTCATCATCACACCGGAAGAATTCCGTAAAAAAGCGTATGTTCAGCACCATTCCTTCGGTGGAGCTGCACCCGTCATGGGGTCGAAGTCCATCCCTCACCGGACACCCTTCAGGAATTTGTGGTTCATCGGGTCTCAGAGCGAAAGCGGTGCCGGGGTGAACAATGTAATGCATGGTGTCTGGAAAGCGGTACGGCAGATGGAAAAGGATAAATAAAATACCTGGTGCTATACAAGGCAGCCGCACTGCCTGAGCAATTTCTCTCCATTGGCATGGAAAATATTTTCATAGAATTCATCGGAAAGGCTCAGGGACCGCAGGGTATCTATTTCAACCTCACGGGGGAACACAAGGTTGGGGAAGTCGGATCCGTAGACGATACGGTCACGATATTTTTCAAGAGTTTCCCGCGGCAGATTGAATCCGACTTTATGACCAGCCGAATCATCGGGGAAAAAACTGAAGGATGTGTCGAGATACATCCGGGGGCAGTTATCCAGGAGTTGCATGAAATCGCCGTATTCCAGCCCCCCCATGTGGGCCACGTTGCAGGGTAGTTCCGGATATCGCTCCATGAGCTTTGCGAAGTGTTTGTATCCGACAAAATCATTTCCCACGGGTCCGGTGCCCGTGTGAAAGAGGATGCGTTTCTGTTTTTCAATCACGAGTTCATAGAGGGGGAAAAGACGTTCGTCCTGGGGATGAAAATTCTGCACCAGGAGATGCAGCTTGAAACCGGCAAAGCGGGGATGATCTGCAATCTCCCGGGCCATATCAATGGCATCATCATCACCGGGATGATAGGCGGCAAAGCAAAAAATGTTATCGTTGTTTTCAACGAGTTCACGGTTCCAGCGGTTTAGTTCTCCGGCAACTCCGGTGCGGTGGGCATAATTGGAATAGACGATGGTGCCCACGCCATGGCTGCGCAGGTAATCAATACATTCCCGTGAATAGTATTTGTATATGACTTCCCATTTGTACTGCGATACGAAGGCTTTCCAGATGGCATTGAAAAGCCGATCGGGGAAAAGATGTGCGTGAAAATCGATGATGGGGCAAGGCACTTCGTTCATATGGCATCAATGTCCTCGAGGCGCCGCTCCTTCACTTTCAGCCTGAAGACGGAGATATTCATCCCATGCCTCATCAATTTCCTGTGCTGCCTTAGGATCAAGTTTCTCAATGATAAAACCGGCGTGTATAAGAACCTTATCGCCGATTTTTATGTCGGGTGCCAGGGTTGTATCAACGGGAGTCCGGACTCCCCTGGATTCGGCAATGGCTTTATTGCCGCTTATTTCTATAATTTCCATGGGAACTGCAAGGCACATGATTATATCTCCACATTGATTAGTTTACATAATGACAAATAAGACGTCATTTATAAGTGATTTCTTAAAGTATCCATATTGATATTGACAATTTGAATATATGATAATTCACTTATTACAAAAATAAACGGTACTGAAAATATGTCAATAAGAAGACTGATATTTTTTTTTATCCCTGGGGAAATGCTGTGAAGATTTGTTCAAAATGTTAATGTTGAATTAAGCAGAATGCAGTATATTTATGATGGAAGAGCTGATGATTGAAATAAAGAGCTACCGCGTTACGGCGGAAAAGGAAGTCATGGATATTTGTTATAAAACCGGATTCATGGGCTCCAGTCTCAAAAGAGACGGCAGGTTCAAAGATGCAACTCTTTTTGCCATGCTCTTCTGTCTATACTATCTTCGCCATGAACCGGAAAAGTGTTTCATCGCCTGTGACCGGAATAAGGGGGATAAGACTGTGGGATATATCATCGGTACCGATGATACGAACAGACAGAATGGTAATTTTAGCCATAAAATGATGTGGAGAATAATACCCCGGCTTTTTATGTATACCTGGTGGCGCTATCCTGAATCATTCCGTGAGGTCATGGCATGGGTGAAGCGCGGCATACCTGAACCGGATACTGATCTGGTACGGGTATATCCGGGACACCTGCATGTCAATGTCCTTGAAGAATACCAGGGTCACGGCCTGGGGACCCGTCTCATCTCAGCCTTTGAAAGCCGGATGAACTCCCTGCAGGTGCCGGGGATTCACCTGGGAACTTCAAATCATAACACCGGGGCCATTTCATTTTACCGGAAGCACGGATACCAGGTGCTCTCAGACAGCGAAGGGGTATTCTGGAGAGGCGTTGATGATTATCATTTTATCATAATGGGGAAACTGCTATAATGAACAGTATAATGAAAAGAATATGGACGGGCGTTGTTCTCTGCGTGATGCTTCCGCTTTATGGCAATGATAAAACTGTAATGGAGAAAGACATGACCAGACCGCATATTATTCCGGCGCCGGCATCGCTGGTTATTAATAGCGGCGCCTTTGTCATTAATGAAAAAACACAGATTATCACCAGCTGGGGACGCGATGAAAAAAGAACGGCCTACATGCTGGCCGAAATACTGCGTAATTCCACGGGCTTCCCCATCCCCGTGAGTACCAGGATGTTCAATCCTGTCGAGAAGGGAAGAAGAAATGTTATTTACTTCTTTCTCGATTCGAGCCTTGCTGCGGATCCCGTTGAATCCTATGAACTGACCGTATCGCTCGATTCGGTACTGCTCCGGGCGGGAAACCATGAAGGAATATTCAGAGGCATGCAGACTATCCGGCAACTGCTGCCGCCCGAGGCAACGGGGGAGAAAAAGATTATAACAAACGTGGCATGGAGGGTTCCCGCCGTTATGATCAAGGACAGGCCCCGCTTCTCATGGCGTGGAATGAATCTGGACTGCAGCAGACATTTCATGACAAAGGACTTTATCCTTCGCTACCTGGACCTCCTGGCCTACTATAAGATGAATATCCTGCACCTCCACCTTACCGATGATCAGGGTTGGCGCCTGGAGATTAAGAAATATCCCAAGCTCACGGAAATTGGCGCCTGGCGTAAGGAGCCTGGAGGCATCGTGCACGGCGGCTATTACACACGCGAAGATATCAGGGAAATCGTTGAATATGCCCGTGAACGTTTTATTACGGTTATTCCGGAAATTGATATGCCGGGCCACTGCATCGCGGCCCTGGCTGCATATCCTCGTCTATCCTGCACGGAAAAACAACTCGAAGTGGTGCCCAGCTGGGGAATTAAACAGGAGGTCTATTGCGCAGGCAAGGAGGAGACCTTTAAATTCATTGAGGATATTCTCGACGAGGTGATGGACCTCTTTCCGTCGGAATACATTCATATAGGCGGCGACGAGGTCTTGAAACACCGATGGAAGAAATGCAAACGGTGTCAGGAACGTATGAAGGAAGAGAACCTGGAGGACGAAGTAGCGCTGCAGGGTTATTTCATCAGGCGCGTGGCACGATACGTGGAAGATGAAGACAGGAAGATCATCGGCTGGGATGAGATACTGGAAGGCGGATTGGCGCCCAATGCAGTGGTTCAGTCATGGCGCGGGATCAGCGGCGCTGTAGAGGCGGTGCGGCAGGGACACCAGGCCATCGTATCTCCCTTCGACTACACATATTTTGATTATGGACTGGCAAAAACTGATTTGAAGAAAGTATACAGCTTTGACCCTATGCCTCCTTCACTGAAAAAAGAGGAGAAATCAATGGTCCTGGGTACAGAGGCCAACATGTGGACAGAATACGCGCCGCAGGAAACCATCGACAGCAAGGTGTTTCCCCGGCTTCTGGCTCTGAGCGAAGTGGCGTGGACATATCCCGCTAAAAGGGATTTCGTGGAATTCCAGGCCAGGGTGAAGCTTCATTACCGGAAGCTCGACGCGCTGCAGGTCCAGTACGGAGCTGAAACGGAATCCTGGATATTTTCAATAAAATACTTTTTCCGCGATGTCACGGCATTTTTCGGTATTCTGAAAGAAGACCCTTCGCTGGCCATGGCGAACCTGAAAATGTATTTTGGAATGGATGAAGAATAGGGCGATTGTCGTCGTGTTTATTGAAACGCGTGAATTGTAGAGGCGTTGCATGAAACGTTTCTACAATTGTCGTCGCAGAACGTAACAATGCCAGTTTTCCCGTGTTTTATGTTCCATGACCAAAAGGCCCTTCGGGGCAAACAAGGCTTCTATTTCGGTTGCACGCAGGTCCGACACACCGCTCAGGATCATAATGCCTCCTTCCATGAGAAGCCGCGAAATGCGGTCCATGTTTTCCAGGATTACCGGCGGCAGCAGGTTTGCCGTTACAAGGTTATAGGTTCCGGAGTTGCCATCAATCGCGTCTTTGCTCATGCCCGGATTGAAAAGTGCAATGTCCGTTACATGGAAGACGATGTTGTGACAGCCGTTTATTTCCGCGTTGGCCCGGGCATTCTCTATCGATTCGGGGAAAATATCCAGAGCTGAAATTTCCGCGCAGCCCATTTTCGAAGCCAGGATTGATAGGATGCCTGTACCGGTGCCGATATCGAGCATGCTCACGCGGTCGCTGCGGAGGAATCGTTCCTCTTTGAGAAGGACGTGCAGTGCGTTGAGACACAGGGCGGTCGTGGGATGTTTCCCGTCGCCGAAGGCCTTCAGCGCGTCAAGATAAAGGATATATGAATACTGTGATCCGGGCTGCCAGGGCGAGGCTACGGGCAGAATGAAAATATCGTCATTGACAGAAAATCCTTTGTAGTCAATATACCACTGTGAAGCGGCAATCTCTTCCTGGAGCTTGTTGAAGACATAATTGCTGTCATCTTCGATGAAAAAGTTTTTAGTTATATTGAAGTTAAATATCATGGTCACTGGTATAAAAATAATTAGATATTTTAATCAACTAAAAAAAAGGAAAATTCAATGGAAATAAAAAAATCAGATGAAACATACCTGCACACGGGACTGATCGGTTTCGGCGCGGCAGGAAAGCTTATCTGTGAGGCTATTCTCATGGGAAGAGCCGGTCGCTGTGTCCTGGATTCTGTACTGACGGGGGACCGATCCGAAGCGGAAGGAATGGGCGAAAGTCTGGATCGCCAGGGTGTGTTCGTCACAGATGATGCCGGAGTTTTTTTTAAGAGGCGGCATGATATTATCATAGAGGCTGCAGGCATACGGGAGCTGACAAAGTATGCGATGCAGGCCCTGGCTAATGATTCGGATCTAATTGTTATGAGCACCGGGGCCCTGGCCGATGAGGGATTTCACCGGGCCCTGAGAAAAAAGGCCGAGGCCGTGAACCGGAACGTATATCTGGCGCCGGGAGCGCTGCCGGGTCTGGACTGGCTCGCTGCCGCGACACTGGCCGAGACAGGCCGTCTTTCCATCACGGTATCAAAGCCTTCCGCGGCATGGACCGGCGTTGCAGAACAGGAGCGTATATCACTCAAATTATCCAGTGAACCCTTCGTGTTTTTTGAGGGGACGGCGAAAGAAGCCGGGGTCGCCTTTCCCGGTTTACACAATGAAGTTATACTGCTGGGCCTGGCGACACTGGGAACGGCCGGTGTGGCGGTGAAACTCATTGCCGATCCCGTGGGGGAATATGCTAAGACGGTCGTCGAATTTGACGGAAGCGCCGGGAAGATGTGCGTGGAACTTTCAGCCAGGAACAGAGGCTCAGGTCCCGAAGCAGAACGTGATGCGGCCCTGTGCGTTGTGAGGCTGCTGCGGAACATGACGGCTGCTGTCAGGTTCGGGGGGTGAGGCCAAACCTTTACGGAATATTTCCCATCTCTCCATTTTTCTATTGCAATATGACCGGAATTGTCGTAGCATTTTGTCAGTAAATATGAATCTATATTACCGGAGGGATATTATGACTGGAATTATCGTGACATTGATAGTAGGTGCCGTGGCAGGATGGCTTGCCGGACTCATTTGGAAAGGGAAAGGTTTTGGACTGCTCTGGAATATCATCATTGGCGTTGCAGGATCATTTATCGGTAGTTTTCTCCTGAGGCTGATCGGCTTGCATGCCTATGGACTCATCGGCTCCATCGTTGCAGCCCTGGCAGGGGCTTTAGTGCTCCTGGCCGTCATCAATCAGATAAAGAAATAATTATTTCAATCAACAGACCATGATGGACATGAGCTTTCCACGGTGGGCGGTTCTGGTCTGCGGTTAGTATCGTAGTATCCGTCATGGCAGGGTATACATGTACCAGGCAGGTCTCACAAGAACATGTTGAATGATCAGAAGTCGGTAATACCAGACACTTGAAGAGACTTGCAGAATGTCTTATTATTCGGACGCCATAGAGTTTTATGCCGGCCAACAACCCGGCAATCACACCCGTAGCCCCGATGCCTACGGGACAGGCTGTGCTGCCGCACACCGGGCAGACGCTGTTCAGCGCCAGAGCTCCTGCGAAGATTGACCACCATCCTGCTAAACGGAGTATGCCTGAAGTGATGATCTTTTTACCGGTTGACTGTACCGAAGAAACATCTGTTTCCGAGCCGGTATCTGGCGCGGAAACAGATGTTGTGTCGAAATGAACTTGTTTCATGAATTAACTCCATGTTTTTGCATAGGCCTATTTTTCCCTGGGGAAAGGCCATGCCATGATACCGCCTTCCATCACTTTTACGTTGGTCCAGCCCCTGCCTTCAAGAATCCTGGCCGCCTCATAACCTCGTAGGGAAATTTTGCAGTAGCATATAATCTCTGCGTTTTTATTAGCAGGGACTTCTTTTAACCGGGTGCGCAGCGCACCAAGCGGAATCAAGCGTTCACCTATGCCGAGACGCATCATTTCATATTCGTCGGGTCCTCTTGTGTCGAGAATGAAGGGCTTCTCACCGGAATCGAGCTTCTTTTTAACCTCTGAACATGAAATTCCCTTCATGCGGCCCTTCAGTTTGTTCTGAATGATATGCGCCGTAGCTATGGAGTGGTCTATAGCAAGGGAGAAGGGCGGTGCATAGGGAAGGTCGGCATTTACCATATCTTCAACGGAAAGGCCTCCTTTTATGGCCATGGCCCATGTGGCAAGTTGTTTGCTTACATCGCCGGGGCCCACGCACTGGGCGCCAAGTATTTTCCCGCTTTTTTTGTCAACGACCAGCTTGGTTACAAGGAGAAGGCCTGTCATGAACCCGGGCTTATCCGGACTGGCGTTTATGACAGTCTCAATATCTGAAAAACCGGAGGCTTGGGCATTTTTTTCAGAAAGGCCCGTGGCTCCTGCACCGAAGTCGAAAACCTTGCATATTCCTGTCTGAATGGTCCCCGGGAACGTCGCTTTATTTCCGGCAGCGGCATTTTCACCTGCAACTCGTCCTTCCAGGTTAGCGAGGTCGCCGTAGGGCGCATGGACCTTCTTGCCGGTTATGAGGTTCACGGATTCAACACAGTCACCGGCCGCATAGATGTGCGGATCTGATGTTTGCATGTATTTGTCTACGATTATGCCTCCGGTCACTCCGATTTCAAGCCCTGCATCTTTTGCGATTTTTGAGTTGGGGTTTACTCCAATGGCTACAATAGCCAGTTCGCAGGGAAGCTCTATGCCGTTTTGGAGCTTCACTCCCGTGAGTTTGCCATTCTCGCCGAGAAACTCGGCAATGCCGTTTTCAGTTATTACATTGGCGTTTTTGCTGCGGACGTGGTTTTCAACTAGTTTTGCCAGCTCCCAATCAAGGAAAGTAAGGAGTTGGGGGAGCATTTCTATGACTGTAATTTCAATTCCCGCGAGCTGTAGAGACTCGCAGGTCTCGATACCGATGAGCCCGCCGCCGATAATGACGGCCTTGGTTATTTTTTTTTCGTCGCGCACTTTTCTCAGGTAATCAGCGTCCTCCATGGATTGAAGTGTGGTGATTCCCTTGAGGTCGGCACCGGGAATAGGCGGCTTCTTTGGTACAGAGCCTGTGGCGATTATAAGCCGGTCATAGGGAATTAATTCTTCTTTGCCGGTTTTCATGTCCTTTATTGTGATGGTTTTTTTCTTTCTGTCTATCTTTGTGGCTTCAGTTTCAGTTTTTGCGACGATTCCCTTGGCGTTAAGATAAAATTTCGGGTCTCGGACAACTCCCGTGGGTGTACACAGGAGCATGTTGCGGTCATCAAAAAATCCGCCCACATAGTAGGGATACCCGCATGATGCCATGGAGAGGTCCGGTGATTTCTGGATAATGATGATATCGGCATTTTCATCGAGACGGCGGGCTTTTGCCGCAGCCTTGGGACCGGCGGCCGATCCGCCGATGACAATTATTCTTTTTTTATCATTCATAAGGAACCCCTGTTTAGTTTTTTCAAATCGTGTAGATATAGAGAAACACGGACTCTTGTATCAATCAGGATGGTGCCCGTTAGACCGGCTTTCTATATTATCATCATTTTTTATTGTATTGTAAGGAAAAGTAATTGTGATTTAAAGCCTTTATGATAATGAAAACTGTTATCATTATCATAAAGTTGTGTCAAGTATATTTCCAGACAATTAAATATTGCGTAAATTGTGCTGTACATACCGTAAAATATAAAAAATTATTGACGAGATTAATAATTTTCGATATATTGATAATGATAATCATTGTCAATAAGGGAAGGAGATGTCAGTGCGGGGAAAAGGAGCCTGGTGGCAAAATCGATTTCATGATATGGGTGCGAGAATAACAGCCCCGAGAGAAATAGTCCTCGATATACTCCATGAGACTGATGATCATGTGAGTGCCGCCGATGTGTATGTGCGGGCACACGCTATAAATCCATCCATGGGACTCACCACAGTTTACCGGACACTGGACATGCTGACCCAGATGGGGATTGTACAGAAATTCGATTTTGGTGACGGAAAGGCCCGTTATGAACTGGTAAATAATCCCGGCGGCAAAAAGCATCATCATCACCTCATATGCCTTCGGTGTAAATCTATCATAGATTATACGGAGTTTCTTGATGACGAATTGGAATTCATTAATAAAACACAAACCAGGCTGTCAAAAAAATATAATTTCAATATCACGGACCATGCTATCAGCTTTTACGGTTTTTGCGAACGATGCAAATAGGTTTTTTTTTAGACTTATAATGAAAATGATTACCATTACTAATAAAATAAAGGAGGTATGATATGCCTGCAGGAGATAGAAAAGGGCCGCTTGGATACGGGCCTGCAACAGGGCGGGGCGCAGGATTTTGTACCGGAAACAGTGTCCCGGTGTATGACAATTCGGCTTATCGCTGTGGTCGCGGACGGGGATTCAGTGGAGGTGGGCGCGGATGGCGCTATAAATATTATGCAACGGGAAATCGTCGATGGGCGAGGGGATACAATACCTCTCAGACCTGGTCCTGGAATGATGGACTCACACCCAATGGTAATATTACTCCGGAGAAAGAAATTGAGGTGCTGAAAAATCAGGCGGAGTTTTTCACAAGGCAGATTGATGTACTGAATGTCAGAATATCAGAGTTGGAAGAGATTGCTTCACGGAATCAGAAAGATGAGGAATGATGTCACGGCTGAATTAAAATTCATATAAAACAAGAAGGAGTACAAAATTTGAAGGTATTAGTGGATACAAATATTTGCGGCGGATGCGGTCTTTGCGCCAGTGAGTGCCCCTGCAAAGCCATCATTATCCGTGAATTCCCGGAAATCGATTATGATCTGTGTACAGGCTGCGGCATTTGCGTCGAATCCTGTCCTCTCAGAGCAATGGCACTGGAGTAAAGCTTTAAAATTTTGTAATATAATAATGTCACTCCCATCAAAATAAACACCGGGGAATAAATATCATCGTCCTTTTGAACATGGAAGAGCAACCGGTTCTTTCAGAAAAAATTAATGGAGCGGCCGAAAGTTCATCACCACGTCCACGACCCGGTCATCTTTGCTGGTATATACCTTGATGCTTTTGCCCGTGTCGTAATCGGGATGGGTGAATCGAAAATAATATGACTGGCCGTTATAGAGACTTCTCAGGAAAATCTTCTTTGAGGAGAGTTTTTCCCAGTCGAGCCATCGCGGTCCTCCCGCTGTTTTCTGAAGTATGAATATCCTGACATCGCTCACGGGTCTGCCGGTATTCCCGTCATTGAACCTGAAGCTGAACGACACGTTGCTGCGGGGAGTGTCGGAATAGGGCGTCTCAACGAGCTTTATGCCCTTTTGTTTTTTTACCGGATCGAGAATAAAGTGCGTCCAGTAGGCCTTGCTGTTAAACTGAATTTTTACCGCGTATGATCCAATGGGGCGGTAAAGGACCGGGCTCGAGAGGATAAGCCGGTTTTCCAGGACGGACTTATCGCCCAGGTCAATGGTGAAATCATCATTCGTCCGGCGTACGTAGTTTTTCGGCGTGAGAATGATTTCTTCGGCGCTGACCTGATTGCTCGCAACGCCGTCAAGGCCGATGAGCCAGGCCCTGAGCCTGAAATCCAGGAGCATGTCGCGGTACCATTGACTGATAAAATCATGGAGCCTTTCCCGAGCCTCTGCCGAACGTTTTGCGTGCAGGGCCGGGTCAAGTTTCGGGTCGGGAAGCGGTGCCAGGCGGGGAAGGGGGAGGCTGTACTGGATCTCCATTCCGCCCATGCTGCTTCGGGCGAATACCCTGTATCGGAGGTCCGTGTAAATGAATCCCGCTGAAATGAGAGCCGCCAGGACCGCGGTGACGAGCGTTATGAGCAGATTTTTCCTGAGGCGTGATTCCCTGAAGCTTTTCAGGAACGATGAATACACGGGCTTCATGCGCACGAGCTCGTCGGCAATTTTGCCCTGGAATACATAGGAGGCAATGCTGCTCTGCACGTCTCCCTGCGTCATCTTTTTCCGGTACCCGTCAAGTTTTTTCTGAAGAACCGATACCTGTTTATATCGTCGGGATGGATTCGTGCGCAGGCATGACAGGAGTATTCTTTTAAAAAATACAGGCAGACCTGCCCCCCTTATTTTCTGAGCGATGCGGCTGTCCTTCAGGCGTTCCGTCATGGCCTGGGCTGATATTTCATTGGTGAAGAGTTTTTCTCCCGTAAGCATTTCGAAGAGGATTATACCCAGGGTGTAAATTTCTGAACGTACAGTCACATCTTTCAGGTTGCCCAGCTGTTCGGGCGACATGTAGGCCGGGGTTCCCATAACGGAGCCGGCCACGGTGAGGTCGGTCTGCGTCTCATCTCCGGCGGATTCACTGAACTGTGCCGAGGAGGCGATGCCGAAATCGATGATTTTCACATCGCCTTTTTTGGAGATGAGAATGTTCTGCGGTTTCAGGTCACGGTGGAGCACATTTTTGGAGTGTGCATATGCCAGGCCCCTGACCACTTCAGACATGATGAGCAGGACAGCCTCGGGTTTTATACGCTTTTTCTTCAGGATGATATCAGAGAGGGGAACGCCGTTGATGTGCTCCATGACGATGTATTTTTTCCCCTCATGGGTAAAGAAGTCGTTGAAAAAGGCTATATTGTCATGACGAAGTGACATCATGATTTGCGCCTCGCGGCGGAATCGCTGGGAGAAATCACGGGTATTTTCCCTCAGTTCCTTCAGGATAACCGTAGTTTTCAGGTCCGGATGGGAGGCCACCAGTATTCGTCCCATGCCCCCGGCGCCGATTTCCTTCAGGATTTTATATTCCTTGATCTTCATAGGCCTCACCGGCGAAATATGATTTAAGATGCAAAGTGAACTCAAATATAGTTTAAAGGGATATGCCCGGTCAAGAAAAGAAATATTTTTTATCCGGTTTTCTAAAATTAAGGAAACAGCCGGTAAAATCTGTTTGACCGCGATAATATTTTTTGTGTAAGTTGAATCCTCAGAGATACAGCGACTTTTAATTATGAATATTAAAAAAATAATTTTGCGAGGATATCTGTCATGGCCGATGAAACCGTATACAAAAGGGCAAAGGGAGCCAAAGACATTTCGGCGGGAGGTGCCGGGTCCGGGACCAGGATCAGGTTTAAGGATCGGGATATAGACGTAAAAAAAATAATCAGGATAGGCCGTGATAAGAGCTGCGACATCGTCATTGATAATGATCCCATGGTTTCGAGAAATCATGCCGTTGTTGAGCTGGAGGCGGGAAAACTTTTTCTCGAGGATAAAGGAAGCACCAATGGAACCTACCTGAATAAAAATCCTCTTCAGCCGGGGAAAAGAGTGGAGGTCAGGAGCGGAGATGTTATTCTTATAGGAAAGACCGAGTTGCAGGTAGTGAAATAGAGTGGCTCTGAAACTGAATACCACATCGGCAGGTTACACCCACCGGGGAAAACGGCCGAACAATGAAGACAGCTTTGCAGCCGATGACAGGCACGGCATTTATATCGTGGCCGACGGCATGGGCGGGGCCCGCGGCGGTGATATGGCCAGCCGGCTCCTGGCCGCCGAGGTAATGGAATATGTATCTTCCCGCTTTGATGATGAAAGTACAGAAACCGGAAACGGTCTTGTGGCGGAAGCGATCCGGTATGCCAATGGCCATATCAATGAAATTGCCCTGCGGGGCGAAGCCCATGCCGGCATGGGGACTACCGCCGTGGTGTGCCTCGTGCGAGGCGACACCCTTTATGCGGGCTGGGTTGGAGACAGCCGCGCTTACTTTCTGCGGGGCGGAAAAATAAAGCGTCTCACCAAAGATCATTCATATGTCCAGTCCCTGCTGGATTCAGGACTCATTACCGAAGAAGAGGCCCGGGAGCATCCCGAGCGTCATGTCATCACCCGCGCCGTGGGCGTGGAGAGCGATGTTGCCGTGGACCTGGTCTCCATTTCCCTCAGGGAGGGCGATTTGATCATTCTTTGCAGTGATGGAGTTCATGGGATGCTTGATGATCGCCTCATGGAGAATATTCTTAAAGTTACGGGGGATTTTACGGAGAAATCCCGCACCCTGGTAGAACGGGCCATTGAAAAGGGGGGCGATGATAATGCCACGGCCCTGGTCATTGCCGTGAAAGGGGAATCTCCGCTGGAATAATATCCTGCCGTTTTTATCCATATATTACCGTTGTACATTTTGTATCGCAGCGATAAGCAGATAATGCTTGACAAAAATACTTTTATTGTATCTGGTATACCAGATACAATAAAAGTACGGGAGCCTCTCCATGGATCTGAATATAAAAAAAATCAAGCAGCCGAAAAGTTTGAGCGACATGGCCTATGAAACTTTGAAGGCCAGTCTGCTTAAAATGGATATCTACCGTCTTCCCGATGACGGTAAACTCGATGAACGCGACCTGGCTGAAAAACTCGGCGTAAGCCGCACGCCCCTTCGTGAAGCCATCAGCCGCCTGGTTATGGAAGGATTTCTCTCTGTCGCTCCCCGCAGGGGAATTTACGTGGTGAGGAAATCCAAGGAAGAGATAATCGAGATTCTTATCGTGCGTTCCGCCCTGGAAGGCATGGCCGCCCGTCTCGCTGCGGTAAATGCAACGGCCGCGGATATCGCAGAACTAAAAGCCATATTTGCGCCTTTTGATTCCCCGGTTGTCAAGGAACAGTTTCTTGAATATTCAACGGCCAATGTGGATTTTCATGAACTGGTACTGAAGCTGAGCGGTTGCCGTTTACTTATCGATATGGCCAATAATCTCCATGAACACATGCGGTGGATTCGGTTCAGGTCTGCCATGTTCGATGAGAGGCTTCCATCCATTCATCGTGAACACGGCGCGATCATCAACGCTATAGAAAATGGTGAAGAGGCCGCGGCAGAGCGGCTCATGCGGGAGCATATTGAGGGCCTGGCTGAATTTATTGACGAGCGAGGGGATAATTTTTTATAAAGATATTATTTTTACGAATACGGAATGAGGCGGAAAACATGCACGGTTACCATGGAAAAATTTTAAATATAAACCTAACCTCCGGTGATATTGTCGTGGAAAGATTCAGTGAGGTATTTGCAAGAAAATTTCTTGGAGGGAACGGTTTTGCCGCGGCCATAATCGGCAGCAAGGTCCCGGCCCAGGCAGATCCATTTTCACCGGAGAATGTCCTGGTTTTCGCCACGGGTCCCTTCACCGGGTCTGGATTCTGGTCCTCGTCAAGGGGACACTGCGCTGCCATTTCACCCCTTACGGGCTATTTCGCCGATTCAAACTTCGGCGGCGCCTTCGCCATGGCCTTCAAGAGATCTGGCTATGATGCCGTTGTTCTTACGGGAAAAGCTAAGGAACCGGTCTATATTTTTATAGATAACGACAGGGTTGAACTGAAAAACGCCGGTTCGCTCTGGGGTAAAACTGTTTCCCAGGCTCATGCCGTGATTGTGGAACACGAAGGAGGCTCGTGTGAAACGGCCCTCATCGGTCCCGGCGGCGAGAACGGCGTGCTCTATGCCGCGATCATGTGCAGCGGCGCCAGGCTCAGTGCCGCCGGCAGGGGCGGACTGGGAGCGGTCATGGGAGCGAAGAATTGTAAAGGACTGGCCGTGCGGGGTTCCCGGGAAATAACCATTGCCGATGGGGAAAAACTTAAAGGGCTGTTGAAGGCCGGTATGGCCGATCTTAAGGAAAAGACCAGGCCCCTGACTGAGACGGGCACACCGGTCCTGGTGGATACGATCAATGGCAAAGGGAAGCTGGGAACGAGAAACAACAGCGGTGAGGTTTTTGAGAGAGCCGGTCAGATCAATGGAAAGACAATTATAACTGGCTATAAAGTAAAGAACGTTGCTTGTCATGGATGCCCCGTGGCATGCGGAAAGACCGTGCGTGTCCCCGACGGTGAGTTCTCCGGGGAGACGGTGAAAATGCCGGAATACGAAACCATTTATTCCCTGGGCTCCATGCTTGATAATGGCGACCTGGCGTCAATCTTCAATGGCAATGCCATGTGTGATGAAATGGGTATCGACACCATCAGTTTCGGTGTTACACTGGCTTTTCTCACGGAATGTGTGGAGAAAAATATTATTGGAAATACAAAAGAACCTGTCATGGATCTGTTATTCGGTGACGGGCAGCCCCTGGCTGCGCTGGCGAAGGCGGCGGCATTTAAAGAAGGTCATCTCGGAGCGCTCCTGGCCATGGGTTCGGAAAAGGCCGCTGATCTTCTGGGTGGAGACGCGTGGAAGCTGCTCTACAGCGTCAAGGGTATGGAAATCGCAGGGCACAGTGCGCGGGGGCTCAGGAACATGGGCCTTGCCTATGCCACGTCTACCAGGGGAGGAAGTCATCACGATGCCCGTCCATCGTATTATCCCAATGATCCTGCCGAAGACCCGGGCTTTGACCATCAGCCCGAATACTGCGTTAACAGTCAGCACAATACGGCCCTGGGTGATTCCCTGGTAATATGCCGTTTTGTCCAGGAGCGCGCCCTGGGAACACAGATAAATGACGCATATCTGCCTTTTATAAGCAGCATAACGGGCTGGGACATGGAACTTGATGAACTGAAAAGATGCGGTGAACGTATCTATAACCTGGAGAGATTGATCAATATGAAAAGGGGTGTTTGCCGATCAAAGGATGTCCTTCCCTATCGTGTGACCAATGAACCCATTCCGGCAGGGCCGTCCCGGGGATGGTTTTGTCCCGTGGAGAAACTCGACGCCCTGCTTGACGCCTATTATGGACTGCGCGGGTGGTCCAATGACGGGACAGTGACCCCGGAAAAGGCGAGGGAACTGGGACTTGAGGAATATTTATGACAAGTGAGTCCCGGATAATATAATTCCGGATGTTCCCGTATATGATTTAATGCGTATACCGGATTCTTTTAGTGCCCATAATTAAATTGCGAGGAGATATTAATGAGTGATCGGGAAAATAATGTCAGCTGCGAAACCGGTGAATCATGGTGGAAAAAAGGAAACGGATTATATTTCAGACTTGGTTTTTTTATTCTTTCTGTCATAGTCATGGCGGTGATACTTCTTCTGCCTGAACCGACTGCCATTGATACGGGAACAAAATTGGTCGGTCTCGGCGGCAAAGGCAAGGCCACACTTGCCGTTCTGTCCCTGGCGGTAATTCTGTGGATAACCGAGGCGCTGCCCTTTGCCATAACGGGGCTCCTTGCCATGTCCCTGCTCGTTGTGACCAAGGCGGCCCCCTTCAAACAGCTGGTTAATGACGGATTCGGCAATCCCATAATTCTCTTTTTTTTGGGTGTCCTGATACTTTCAGCGGCAATTGCAGATACTACCATCATGAGGCGTATTGCCGCCTTCGTACTGTACAAGCTGGGGCACAGTCCATCTCTCATAATCCTGTCCTTTCTCATTGTCGGTTCATTCATATCCGGCTGGGTTACCGACATGGCAGTGGCTGCCATGCTCATGCCAATAGGTGTTTCCATCCTCAGGGACGCGCGTCTGGAGCCCCTGAAAAGTAATTTCGGACGTTCTCTCATGATTTCCTGTGCCTGGGGCCCCCTGATCGGCGGAATATCAACACCGGCAGGCTGCGGCCCCAATCCCCTGACCATGGGTTTTCTCAAGGACCTGGCCGGCGTGAATTTCACCTTTCTGCAGTGGATGGCCCTGGGTTTTCCGGCTATGATTCTCATGATCCCGGCGGCATGGGTTACCCTGGTAAAGGTTTTTCCCCTGGAAAAAATTAACCTGACTATCTCCAGAGATGATTATGCGAAACAGAAGCTGGAAATGGGTGGACTGACAAAAAAAGAGGGAGCCGTGCTGATAATTCTGGCCATAACAATTTTTCTCTGGATAATGGAACCTTTCATAAATGACTGGACCGGTGGTGTCATCGATTATCTTGATATATCATTTGTAGCTGTCACCTGCGGGTTGTTATTTTTTATTCCCGGTATTGAAACCATTACCTGGAAAAAGGCCGAGAGCAGCATCAGCTGGGGCGGCATTATCCTCATTGTGAGCGGGCTTTCCATGGGCATGGCCATTTACAAGACCGGTGCGGCTGAATGGATCGCCTGGATTTCCTTTCATTCTATCGGGGGACTTCATCCAGCCCTCATCATATTCATAATAGTCCTGGGAGTTTCCCTGATGAAAGTAATTTTTTCCAGCAATACGGTTACCGGGATAATAGTGGTGCCCCTCCTCATAGCACTGGCGAAAAATCTCGGTCTTGACCCGGTGCTTCTGGCCATTCCGGCCGGGATTACATCATCGCTGGCATTTATACTGGTCACATCAACACCCACGAATGTCATTCCCCATTCGTCGGGATATTTTACCATCGGCGATATGGCAAAGGCCGGTGTTTTTATGACAATTTTCTCATCGGTGAGCGTGACGATATCAGTATACTTTATGAGTATGTTCATCGGTATAATTAAATTTTAACACCTGGAGGGCATATGGAGGATATGCGTATTATTCCGTCATCTAAAGAGGATCTCGACAACTATGAAGTGAATAATTTATTTCACTCCTGGTCATTTCAGCCGGTGGCATCACCAATGCGGGTAGTTTCAGCTAAAGGCGTACGGTTTCTAACGGAAGACGGACGGGAACGTCTCGATTTCAGTTCCTGTTTTGTCAGTCATAATATAGGCCATCAGGACCCGCGGGTTATCGATGCAATAAAAAAGCAGGCCGATATGATCACATCCTTTGCGCCAAGCATGTCGACAAAACCCAGGGCCATGCTGGCGAAGCTCCTGGAAATGGTGACGCCCGGTGATCTGTCGCGGTCCTTCATATCCCTGGGAGGGACTGAGGCCAATGAAGCGGCCATAAAAATCGCACACCAGTTTACCGGAAAATTTAAAATTTTATCCCGGTACCGGAGTTATCACGGGGCTACGGCGGCATCCATGACACTATCTCCCGGGGATGCCCGGAACTGGGCCCAGCACCAGGGCGGAACGGAATATGTCCGTGTTCCACAGCCTTACTGTTATCGCTGCATGTTCGGGCTTTCGTATCCAGCCTGTGATATGCGATGTGTCAGGTATATAGACGAAGTCATGGAACTTGAAGGCGGCAATGAAAAAGTGGCTGCCGTCATTGTGGAACCCGTAACGGGAGCCAACGGCATTATCGTTCCGCCGAAAGAGTATTTTCCCGAACTTCGTACCGTGTGCGACAAACACGGAGTGCTTCTTATAGCCGACGAGGTGATGACGGGATTCGGGCGAACGGGACGCTGGTTCGCCATGGATCACTGGAATACCGTTCCCGATATCATGACCTTGGCCAAGGGAATGACGAGCGGGTACCTTCCCATAGGGGCTACCGTTGTACGGAAGCATATCGGAGATCATTTCAAAACACACTTCTTCAGTCACGGTGCCACTTATGCAGGTCATGCCCTTGCCTGCGCCGCGGCCCTGCGCGTTATTTCGATATACGAAGAGGACGCTCTTATTGAAAATTCGGCGAAGATGGGAGCCTATCTTCTGGAAAAAGCGCTTGAATTAAAGGAACGGCATCGCAGTATAGGCGATGTGAGGGGTCTCGGTCTTTTTGTCGGACTTGAACTGGTGAAAAACAGGAAGACCCGTGAGCCCATAATGCCCCTTGACGCCAAGATCCGATCCGGCATGAATCCGAAAATGGAAGTGGCGAAACGGCTGGGTGAACTGGGAATGATGGCTATGGCTGCCAACCCGGGAAATGTCATAGCCATGGCGCCTCCACTCATCATTACAAAAGATGAAATCGATGAAGGCGTTTCTATAATGGACAAGGCGCTGGAAGTGGCCGACGCTCACGCCGAATAATCAGCACCGGGCACGGAGTGATGCATGAATTATAATTTCGAGAAACCCTTTACCAGGGTATGGTTTAAAAACTATTTTCTCATACTTCAGGGCTCCGTCATACAGTCCATCGGGTATACCCTGTTTCTCGTGCCAAACAAGATAGTGCCCGGTGGGCTCTACGGGGTCGCCACCATACTTTATCATCGGTATCATCTGCCCGTGGGAACCATGGTCTTTGTCATGAATATTCCTCTCATCATATGGGGAATCCGTGTCCTGGGCCCCCGCTTTGGCGCCAAGACCATAGTCGGAATTGTTCTCACTTCTCTTTCCACGGACCTGATCATCTATGCCATCGGTGTTCCCGAACTGAGCGGCGATCTCCTGGTACAGTCCATTATCGGCGGTATTCTGGTGGGATACGGTGTGGCACTCATTTTCAAAACCATGGCAACAACGGGCGGTGTTGAAATTGCCGCGCAGATATTTAATTCCTGGTACAAGATTTCCGTGGGGAAATCCATACTGTTTATGAACTCGGCCGTAATTCTTGCCGGCGTGGTTCTGTTCCGTGATCTCAACATGGCTATCTATTCGGCCGTTTCTGTCTACGCCATTTCGAAAGTCATGGACGTATCTCTCGAGGGCATGTCGTATTACAAGGGGATACTCATCCTTTCAGAGCGTTACGATGATATAAAGGATAAAATCCGGACCGATATGCAGAGGGGATTTCTCCTTCTGGACGGGAAGGGGCTTTTTGATGACCGGGAACGGAGAATCATCATCTCGGCGCTCACAAGGAGAGAACTGGCCTTTTTAAAGGAGTATCTTAAATCGCTCGATGAGGATATTTTCTTCGTGGTATTCAACGCCCATGAGATCGTGGGAAAGGGATATCAGCGCTTCTGAAAGCGTCCGTGAGACTGAATTGAATTTCGGTGTGAAGGGCCGCAGATATGGACTGTTTTATTCCTGGATAAAATGAATCGTTGTTTCCAGGTTGTCGGATAGCTCCGATATTTTTTTTGAATCCTCGGAAATTTTTTCCGATTCCATGACCGTTGACTGGTTGGCCTCGTTTATTTCAGCGATTGATTTCAGTATCTCACTGAAGGCGTCGCGCTGCTCATCAATGGCGCTTTTTATGGACCCCGACTTGTCCATGACAAGGTCTACCTGAACATTGATGTTTGAGCTCACCGATATCTGTTTTCCCACGTATTCCGTGGTCCTGTTCATCATGCCGGCAATGGAATCGATGCTTTCTATGACGCTGCTGATTTTATCGATGACCTCCATGACATCGGCCATGCCGCGGTTTATCTCGTCATTATTGGACTTGATGTATTTGTCAATTTCTTTGATGCTCGAAGCAGTCTGGTCGGCCAGCTTCGATACTTCGTCGGCAACCACGGCAAAACCTCTTCCCGCATCACCGGCCCTGGCAGCTTCGATCGAGGCGTTCAGGGACAGGAGATTGATTTGGTCCGAGATATCGTTTATGATGCCGATGATGTTGGCTATATCCTTGGAACTTTCAATAATATTGCTCAAACTCGTGTTCATTTTTTTAAGGGACACTTCCCCGGCCGAGGCCTCGGTCGCTATGCTGGTCGTAACATCCAGGGTCTCCCGCGTGATGACGCCGACATCATTGGTAATACTGGACATGTCCTGTATATCCCTGACCAGGTCAGTCATGGTGCTCACCTGGTCCTGGGAAGACCGGGACATATTCTCCATGCCGGCAGTGATCTCTTCTATGGCCGAGGTAATTTCCTCCACGGAAGCGGCCTGGTTCTGCGATGTATCGAGAAATTTAGTCGACGTACCGGTCAGGCTGTGGGAGAGTCCCGAGAGATCTTTTGATGTGCTCTGAGCCGATTTAAAGAGCCTGTTGATTATATCGTATTGTTCGCTGTTTCGCTCCAGCTCTTCACTTAGTTTTTGCAGCGCTTTTTGAAAAATGCCGTGAATGAGAAGTGATAATATTGTCACCAGCACAATGGAAAAAAGAATGTATATAAATCCGGTTTTTGCCGCTTCGAGTTCATTTCCCGTAAGCCTGGCTTTGAGCATCATGAACAGGGCGATATTATTTATTCCTGTTACGGTTGTCCAGAACAGAATAACTCCCCGTTTTGCGAAAAGAGTGGCAAGGACAATTGTAGCAAGGAGAAAATAGAAATTTGAAGAAAATACCATGTGTGGCTGTTTTATGGCTTTACCATAGAGAGAGAGCGAGAGCGATAAGAATATAACAGATACGAGGATATTTGCTGCCAGGGAATATTTGCCCATCCTGAGGAAAACAAGTGTCACTGTAATGCAAATACACAGAACGAGGAGAACGGGCCCGGCAAAAAGCATTGTTTTGGGACTGAGAAAAAGTATGGCAAAAAAAAGCAGAACCACTATTGTGCCGAGAACCAGGCAGAAGTAAAGAAGGGCCTGGGTAAGTTTCTGCTTCTGGAAAGATGAATCGGCATATTTTGAAAGAAAGTAGTTTTGAATTTGGTTTGCCACTTTTTAACTCCTCGTACATGTATATGCTGCTATTACATGATGTCAAATTTAGCGCAATATATAATAAAATGAATATACAAATCAAGTCAATTTATTTAAATTATTTTCCTCTATCCTGTCGAGGATATGTCCATGCATCTGTTCATCAATAGGATAGAATTTCAGGATAATGAGACCGGTACAGATGAATGAACAGGGGATTATCGTCATAAGAAAAATTATTCCGTTTCTCGTGACGGCGGTTTGGACAGTATGGGGAATATATCCTGCCAGGTCCAGTCCAAGGCCGCAGATGAGGCCGGTCAGTGCTGCTGATACATTAAAAAAAAGTACAAAATAACCGTAGAGCATACCTTCATTACGCTGTCCCGTTTTCCACTGCTGATATTCCACCGTGTCGGGTACCATGGACCAGGGAAGGAGGAAGGCCGACGAAAGGCCGGCACCGGCAAGAATGAAGAAAATCATGGAAACAGGCATCGACTGTTCTCCGGTAAAAAATGATAATAAGAGGGTCATTGCGACCAGAGCCATGCCCATCATGAATGAGCGCTTTTTGCCGTATTTTTTTGAAAGAATTAGCATGATAGGCATAGCTGCCGCTGCGCTGATGAAAACAGAACTGAAAGCTACGGGAATCAGGTCTTCGCGGCGCAGGTTATATTTGAAATAGTAGTTCATAGTGGTGGCCAGGATGTTCGTGCCCAGCATAAAAAACATACTGGAGGAAGCCAGGATGAGAAAGGGGCGATTATGCACGAGGAGGGTCAAGTCCTTAAATAAACCGCCTTTTCTATCGGGATATTCGGGAATGTGCTTTTCTTTTGTACAAAAAAATGTGATGAACAGTATCATGGCGGCTGCTGTGCCAAAAAGTAGAGCCGTAGTCCTGAAACCTTCCAGTTCGAGGGCAAACAGTGAAATCAGGGGTTTCATAAGACCGGCTGCGATAAGGGTCCCGGTAATGGCGAAGATCATCCGGTATCCCGATATCACCGATCTTTCATGCGTGTCCTGGGAGAGCACGGCCGAGAGGGAGCTGTAGGGGATGGCCGTGATACTGAAAGCGATGAAAAAAAAGAGTGATGTGGCAAAGGCATACCAGGGCCGAAGATCGGCCGGCAGATCCGGTGACGCAAAGACCAGGAAAAAGGATAATCCCAGGGGGATTGCACCGAAGAGGATGTAGGGGCGTTTCTTTCCCCAGCGGGTGGAGGTCCGGTCCGAAACAGCACCGATGACAGGATTAAAGAGTGCCTGCAGAAGGCGGGAAACAAGGATGATGAATCCCGCCGACGCGGAACCGAGGTGATATACATCGGTATAATAATAGAGCAGATACAGTATAACACTGTTGATAAGAATCTGTATGGCCAGATCGCCTGAACCATATCCAAGTTTGATGCGTATAGATAATGTTTCTTTATTCATTGATTTTAAGGCAGGAAACCAAATCCCATTCTATCAGCCTGATCTGAATGACAATAATTTCTCCCGATTGTAAAGCGCTTTTTGAAAAGAATTGAAAAACCAGATTTAAATACGAGCACTTCCCCTTAAAATATTGTATTGACATAAGTGGTCTTTTGCAACTATTTATAAAATAGTTTTCTGTGCGGCAATATCTGATAAAACCGGTATAGACAATTTATAAATTATGGTAGATGCCGGTTGTTAAAGGCGCATATTACAAAGATTTTTAAATGAAATAAATGACATGAAACAGATATGGGGACTGATCCGGTGATAATAAGCAGGAAAAACATGAAAACTCGGGCCAGGACAGAAGAGGATAAGCTGATAAAAAAAAGACGCCTTCTGGACTCGGCAAAGAAACTTTTTTCCCTTCACGGGTACCAGGGAACATCGGTGGGAATGATCACGGAAAATGCAGGCGTGAGCACCGGAACATTTTATCTCTACTTTAAAAGCAAGCCTGAAATATATCGCATTCTCAACATAGAGGGAATCGATATACTCCACGGGTACATCAAGGAGTCCATCTCACAGGCGGGAAGCGATGCTGCCGGCAGGTTGTCCGCCATCGCCGGGGCCTATTTTAATTTTTATCGTGAATATCGCGAGTACTACGATATCATAGCCATTCTTCACCTGGGGCAGGAGGAATTTTTCCGGGACACCAGCATGCTCCAGGCTGTTGAGGAAAAGACCGTGCATCTTCTATCACTTTTGCAGGCTGTAATTGAAGAGGGAATAAAAAGCGGTGATTTCAAACCAGTAGATGCGCGTAAAACCACCACGGTTCTGTGGGCCACCATGGACGGAATACTGCTGCTGGAAAAGCGGAATGTCATGAATATTATTAATGAATCATTGGATGACATTGTGAAAGAATCCATTGAGATGGCTTTCCGCGGTATCATTAAGAAGAAAGGAGAATGACGGGTCATGAAATCACCTATGCCCGGAGATGATCATTACCGGCTTTTTGACCGCATTTCATTTTTTTATAACTGGTTTTTCCCATATCAGGTGCGATGGTACAGAACTATAATTGAGCGGAACATGGAATTCCTGAAAGGCAATACGTCATTTCTTGATGTGGGCTGCGGTACCGGGGCCTTTGCCTATGCCCTGCGGGAAAAGGGCTTTGATGTTACCGGAGTTGACAGGGCTGCCTCCATGGTCAGACGGGGACACAAAAATGATTTGCCCTGCATAATCGGTGATATTTTTACCGGTCTGCCTTTCAAAGACAAGACCTTTAGTGCTGTATCGGCCGCGTATGTGGCTCATGGTTTTCCTTCAGAACAGCGCATTCTTCTTTACCGGGAATGTGCCCGAATTGCCCGGAATATGGTACTCTTCCACGATTTTAATCAGGTAAGAAGGCTTTCTATCACCCTTATTGAAAAGCTTGAGGGAAGCGATTATGTTAATTTCATCCAGTCCGTTCCCCAAGAGATGGAATCTGTTTTTTCCTCTGTCGCTGTTATCAAAACAGGGCCTGTAAACAGCTGGTACCTGTGCATACCCTGAAATAATCACTGTTATAATGATGCCATAGGTGTACCTCCCGTGCAGAAATTTTCTTGACTCCTGCTCTAATAAGGTATTAATGGACCTGACGCGTCAGGTCCATTAATACCTGAAGCAGTTAATTAAACTAAAACGGGAGTTATAGATATGAAAGAAACGACAAAATCTCTCTACAGGCTCCATGGCTGGAAACATCTCATTATGTTCGCCGACGGATATCTCTATCTCAAATACATCAGTATCTATGTTAAAATTATTGAAAGGGCTTTTAAGCTTCTGGGGCTTGTGATCAATAGATACAATAAAATCCTGTTTATACCCGTGATAAAATATGTGACACAGCGGTATCATGGCAAAGTGATGTCTCTGGGTGATGCGGAAAAAATCATCAATCTTGATTGTGATGTAACAGTTCCCTATGAACTGGCTAAAACCGTCATTCCCTTTGAACGGGCAAATCAGATCATATTGAGGAATCCCCATTCGATTGTGGCCGTTGACTGCGCATGCCGCAATGCCAAGGGCCATGAATGCCAACCTGCCAACAAATGTCTTATGATTGGTGAACCCTATTCCTCTTTTATGCTTGAGCACAATAAGAAAGGAAATCCGACTAGACTGACAAGGGATGAAGCCCTGGCATTGATGAGAACATGCAAGGAAAAAGGATATGTTACAAACGCCTATTGCAAGGACGGCGTTGGACAGCAGATGTACGCCATATGCAACTGCTGCCCTGATTGCTGTGTCGCTATCAGCGGTCATAACTTCTTTCAAAAGATTGGAGTCAGCCATAGTCCCGTCGCCCATGGAGGCTATGTGGCGGTCGTTGACCATGCAAAATGTCGTGGGAACGGTACCGTGGCGAAAATGTGCCCCTTTGGCGCCATTTCTATGGATGACCGAAAACCTGTTATAGATGAAGGACTGTGTATGGGATGTGGAATATGTGTGGCAAATTGCCCGGCGCAGGCTATTTACCTTGAAGCTGCTGCCGGCAAGGGAGTTCCCCTGAACATCCATGATCTGGTTCCTTCCTCGGGGCCGCATGTGATGTAAATTCCCGGTTTTACCGGGGAATACACCCCAATGTATTGACAAATTCTGCGTGAGGCTGTACACTCGATGACTGACATGGAGTTCCTGCTTTAAGACAGGTCCTCCATGCACCGCTGGAGTGACAGATGAAAAAAAAGACCCTGTTTCTCGTTCCTGCGGTGATGAGCCTGCTTCTTTGCTCGTCACCGCAAAAAAATAGTACCGGCATCGTCGAAGTACCCTCTGAAAAGGCAGCGGCCGCTTTGCTGCATTATACTCTGCCGACCTTTTATATCACCACCTGCGACCGGAATGCCAGGATGGGCTCCCTGTCACTGACATTGATGTATATAAATAATGATGATATTACCTGGAAGATTAAACTGAAGATAGATGAAATCAATGATGCAATAGACGGACTGCTGAAGGGAAAACAGTACAATGACCTTGACTCAGATGAAGACGTGCATAAACTGATCAATGAGATTGAAAAAAAGATAAATGAAATTCTTCTCACCGGGGAGCTTGTCTCAGTCAGGCTTGAAAACATACTCATAGATTAAAACTGATACGGAAAAGCAGCTATAAGGATATGATTATGGACAATAAAGGTATACACGTTGAGTTCAGGGAAAGGCTTGCCATCATCACCCTGGACCGGCAGGACCGAAAAAACAGCTTCAATCATGACATGTGGAACGCCCTGGACAGCGCCGTGGAAAAAGTAAGGGCATCCATGCCCAGGGCCGTCATCATAACAGGAGCGGGAGACCGTGTTTTCAGCGCAGGATTCGATGTAAACCCCGACAATACACTGGTTTCGGGACTTATTGAAAGCGTGAAAAAGAATGACAGCAAACCCGTTGAGGTCATGATAAGAAAGATACGGACGACCGTAGACAGGCTGGTAAGCCTTCCTGTGCCGGTTATTGCAGCGGTAAACGGTCTTGCCTATGGAGGCGGTGCTGAACTTGCCGTGCGCTGTGATATGCGCATCATGGACCCCGATGCCGTCATATGTTTCTCCGAAGTGAGTCTTGGTCTCATGCCTGACTGGGGAGGAGGCGTTGCCTTGGCACGCCTGGCCGGAACTGCCGTGGCAGCGGAGCTTATTCTTTCGGGAAAGAAGATATCAGCACAGGAGGCATTTGAAAGGGGAATGATAAATGCCGTGAGCGGGAAGGGGCGAGCGCTGGATGAAGCTGTATCCCTGGGGCTGGCAATAGCCAAGAACGGTCCCAGGGCCGTGCGCTTTGCCCTGCGATGCATCAGGGAGAGCCCGGCTCTGAAACTGGATGAGGCTTTGGAACTGGAAACAAGTCTTGCCTCGGAACTTATCGCTTCCGGGGAATGCATGCACGGGATCTCGGCCTTTCTGTCTAAAAAAGAGCCCGAATTTCCCGATCCTGCTGATTAAAGGGATTTAAACAATTTTCTTGACAAGATTTGAATCATGAAAGTATTGTCTCATCTATCAAACAAACCGGTTAAGTACTTCTCCTCGGGGAGAATTATTTATAGAACACAAATGTGTGCGCCTGTAGCTCAGCTGGATAGAGCGTCGGACTTCGAATCCGCAGGTCGGGGGTTCGAATCCCTCCGGGCGCGAAGATAACCCCTGGCTAGTTCAGGGGTTACGTGTTTTAAGACCCACCGAAATTACCCGCGAAAAGCAAGTGTCAGAGAGACTGTAAGAAAAAACACTTGAATCTTTGTTCCTGTCATCCTATATTGTCTTCAGTTCTTATATGGAGGCTTTCGGGCATGGCAGATAAACCATTCTCTATATTCAAACGAGGCAAATACTATTACGTCCAGTTCAAGATGCCTGACGGGACTTTCGGCACCGCCAAGAGTTCCCGGCAAACTACCATCGGCAGGGCCGAAAAATGGGCCGTTGAATACCTGCAGGCTGGACACGTAGCACAGAAAGGCAGCACTACGTTTGAATCGTTTACAAAGAACTTCTTCTCCTGGGATGAAGAATGGGCCAAAAATAAGAGGCTTGCGGGGAAGCGTACGTCAGAACGCGACTGTCTGGAAAAGAACAGTTTTCTCGAAGCTCACATCGTGCCGCACCTTGGCTCTATGCGATTGCAGCAACTCGACAAAAAAACGATCATGGATTTTCGGAATAAGCTGTTTTACGATCTCGGCTTTTCCGGCTCAACAGTAAACAAGGCTCTCGGCATGATCCGGTCAATTCTGGAGGCCGCAGAGGATAGGCGGTTGATTCAGTTTGTGCCAAAAATTGAAAGAGTGGCACAGCGGGCGGAAAAAGAGAAGGGTATCCTCACGATTGAAGAGGCGCGCAAAGTCCTGACGGCTCAATGGGAAGATCGCCGGGCGCACATTCTCAGCCTGGCAGCGGCATCCACCGGTATGAGGCTCGGCGAACTGCTCGGGCTGCGGATTAAGAACTTTCACGGGGCATACATCGAAATTGCTCAGTCGTGGAATGAACATCTCAATCGCCTGAACGACAGCACGAAGACGGGCAGGGCGCGGAACGTAGTGATCCCAGGAGCGGTTCGGGAGGGACTGCAAGAGCTTGTCGACGTCAATCCATGGATCGCAGCCCGTGGCGAGGAGGCGTTCATTTTCTTCTCCCCGGATCATGCTTGGCGACCGGCGCACGGTGATTACCTGGTACGATGTTTTTACCGGGCCATGGAACAAGTCGGGATCAGCGAGGAGGCGAGACAGGCCCGGAACATCACGTTTCACAGTTGGCGGTATTTCCTCAATTCTCTGCTCATCAACAGTAAGATACCCCTGCAAAAAGTGCAGTCGATCACCGGCCACTTAACCGACGAAATGAGCCAGCATTATTACGCGCTCTCAATCGGAGAAATGGAGGACGTGCGACAGATACAAGAAGGGATATTTTCGATAGACAAAAAAAGCGAAGGGGATATAAAAATTAATTGACTTTGACACTACTTTACATTAATTTATGAGTAATTAATCTAATATGGAGTGTGAAGAAATATGAAAAAGATTGCAGGTATTGTCATCGTAGCAATTCTCTTGACCTCAATTCAAGCTACGGGGGGAATATATGGCAAAATAGAAGGCTCTTTTGTTGTTGGCGAATCTGAATATTATCTGTATAAATACAAAGAAAACACTATAAATTTTGATGATTGCATGTATACTGATATCCAACTGGGATATAGGTTTCATTTTTTTAACGACAACATGCAACTCGCAATATTTACAGGAATACAGACCTGGTGTTACTATAACGGATGGTCGCCAACGGACTTTAAGCCGTTTGAAGATATATACACAATTGGCAGCAATATCAAATATCGCGGGGCTTACCTCGAATATAAACATATTTGCGCGCATCCCGTTTCTCATGAAAAATATTATATGGATGACCGATCATGGACATATGGAATCTCTACCGTGACAATAGGATATGAATTTGAATTCAAGGATTAGTCTATATATTCAATAGTTACCCAACCGCGATTGTAGGATGTTGCGTTATAATCGGCTCTATCAAAAGCACCGGATGCTGTTCTCCTAAGTGTTACATAAGTATCGGAAACCATGTAATACCCTCCACGTTCAAGACAGGTATCGTCATAACCAGAACTTGAATCGCTGTCAGACCTGATGTGAACGTGAACATTCCTTATTTTTGATCGAGTCAGTCCGTGCGTAACATTAACAATCTCGGTAGCATCCATATCCCAGTCGCCAATCTCGATATCTTTTTTTCTGAGAGTCGCGCCTGCGCTGCCAGTCTCCTTTATGCTGTCAATGCTGCCTACGATAGTGGACGAAAACGTCTTCACGCCCGCCACGGTCTGCGCACCTGTCAGCAATACAGCGAGATCAGAAAATGCCGCCTCCACCGCGTCAACAAAATCACTCGCCAGCACCGTCTCGTCCGTGTCGGAGAGTGTGCCATATTTCAGGATGAACGCAATTATCGCGTACAGTATGTCGTTGAACAGGTCTACTGTCGCCTGACTCCCTGTGTTGTCTCCCGGATTATCTTTCAGGCTCCCGGACGGGTATTCACTCGTTGCGGCATTATAATTGATCAGATAACTCCGTATATCCTTCATGGCTTCCCCCTTAACTTACTATTTCAACCTGTGCAATGCACCGGTTCCGCATATATTTCAGGCTCGTGATTACTTTATACAGATAATTGTATTGCTGTTGAGACAATTCCAGCAGTTCACCGGCAGCCGCCAGCCTGTCAGAAAACGGAGACAGAAAAAAATAATATCCCCAGTAAAACGCATCGTCAGTGATTATCCATGATCCGCCCGTAGGGTGTGTGCCGACAATCAGTTCCCCTGGAACGAGTTCGGGATCAATATAGGTCAAGGGGCTACCAAATTGTATTGTGCTGCTCATCTGGAAGTCTCCGAGTTGCAGCTCGTCCTCATCCGTCGGCAAGTTGAGATGAACATACAGGGCGAACCCGGCTTTCTGGATTTGCTCTTCCAGCCACTCAGGGCCACCGTGTCCAACCAACGACGCCCTCTCAATAATCCTGTTGATCTTTTGTGCATCGGTCCCGGTCAAATATTGCGGTATGCCGTATTTTTCGTTATAGTCTTCAATCGCGTCCGTGTCCATGTTCACGTTCGGCACCACGACAGACAGTACTCGATTTTTCATCTCAATCACGCGCCCGAATTCAACGGCCAACCCTTCAAGGAATAGGCGCACGGTCTCGAATCCGGGGAGATGGATTTTGACAAGAAGCCTGTTTAATGTCCGTGTGATTGAGTTTTCCATGCTGTCCTCTATGCCATCCCCTATGATGTCACAAATGTCACGTTTCGCGTGGTTGCGAACTCCGAGCTTTCCAGCGTGTACTTATCGGCCACGATCTCCACGCCGGTCTCCACGTCGGTAATTACAACGGCCACTACTGTGGCCCCGTCGTTCGACGCGATATCATCAGCCACATTCGATACGTTAGACGTGGTAATCGTGTCTTTTTTCGTCGTGGTCACGCCCTCGATATACGGTTCGAGCGATTCGAGATAATCTTTCAGCGCGTCGGTGATCTCGTCCTCGATGTCCGATGTCGAGTCTACTATAGTGACCTCGACGTCAAATTGGTGTATGGTTATCGGGTGAGTCTCTACAAGATCGGCAATCGGCGCGCGGTCAGCCTTCCCGGTATCAGGATCGTATTTCAGATATGACAGCAGTTCAGCCAGTTGCGCCGTTGTCGGAATCCCCGTGGCGGTGTTATTCACTTTCCCGTAAACAAGAATCTTATTCGTCACAGTCACGTCGTTGTACGGCCCCACCCATATGAAGTTCGGACACTCCATACCCCACATGTAATAATCATAGGGGCTGCCGCCCGTGGCGCGATGCCTGAATCGGGAAACGACCCGCTTCCTGAAATCCTCTTTGTCCTCAATATCCGCACCCTCAGTCTGTACACTCGTAACTGTCGCAATACCATCGAGAGACAGGTCAGTCTGGCAAATGTTCAGCTCATCGTCAACAGCGAGATTCCCGATCTCTCCGGCGGTAAGCGCAAGCATCGGCACGCCGGTTGCTTCTCCCGATACGATTGCAGTTGTAGTCGTAACCTTGTATATGACTCCGTTCGGCCCGGTAAATAGCGTGCCACTCGCAACGCTCGCCCCGGAACCTGGGACGGTGCAGAGAATCACAGCGGCGGTCTCGGCTTTCGGCGTAACTCCGAAAATGGCACCCAACAGAATCAGTGCGGTATAGTCTGCCGTCTGCGGGAAAATCTGTTTATACACCCACATAATCGCCATGTACAGCAGCACGATAACCCCGGCAAGTGAACCGGCCAGCACGGAATTAAAGGTTTTCGGGAGCCATGGGACATTTTGCCCGATCTTTCCCTCTATGTCTGATATGATCCGGGCTTTTATTGTCCCTATGGTTGGAATTGTAGGTATCGACATGCTGTCACGCTCCTATTCGTAAGACTGCCACACGGCATCCCATTTATTTCGGGTGTCATATGTGGCCCGATACCTGGATGTGCCGCCGTCAGGCCTCTCAATCTTGATCTCCCACATGATCCCGTACACGCTGAGAATCTGTCCTGTGACAGTGACGCTCTTCGCGGCCTTTACATCGGTGAGGAATTGTAACGCCCTGCGTAACGCCTGGACGCCGTCGTTCTTCGTCTTCTCGGTCACTACGCCGCGCTCAATCACCGCCGGGAAGTCAGATATGAATTTTTCCGCCTCAGTTTTGGCGATTAGATTCTGCCATGTATTTTTATCACCGAATACGGCGAGCAGCACGGCAGAGTCGAACCCCTGGGTCATTTCCGGCTGTCCGTTGGTGAATATAACGTCGTAATCGCCTTCGTTGTCGCCGGAGGCAATACGCTGAATTTTTATGTCGCCGTCGAATCGGTCTGTCATGAGAGAGCCCCTGTCGCTGATCCGGTGCCAAGAGTCACCCCTGTGACCGTTACAGTAGCGGAGAGAATCGCATTCTGTATTATCGTAGCCATGGCGTCGGCAAAAGCTTCGTCACTCATGCCTGATTGCGCGGACGTATAGAGAGCCTGTAATGCCTCTTTAATATCTGCCTTTACTACTGCCATCAGTTTGCCTCCCTATCCGAGAAGAGATTCCGCTCTTGTTTTTATCGCGTTCAAATTCGTCTGACTTGCCGGGCTCACCGTATGATTCGCCGGACTGCCAATTGTCTGTATTGCGACGATCTCATCTATCAAATCCGACACTATCGCCCTGAGACTCTCGGTTTGGTTTTCGACTACGATTGTCCCGTCCACCTTGCAATGCACGGTTGCACATAACGCACCCGATGAATCCATAGAATAAAGGACGGTCTCTCCCGTGTCAATATCTTTTTGCAAACTATAGTTATGTGATGCGACAATTATTTTCATGCCGCCAACGGTAAGCTCAACGTTCTGCGTCCCGGCAATTGGACGGCCAAAGACTCCCGGAGAAGAATAGACTTCCATATCCGCAGCGGTCCCGCCGATGCCGTTTACTGTGGCCACAAGAGATTTCCCCGGTGCCCCCTGGATTTTCTTCAACGTGGTCTTGACAATCTCGACTAACGACGCCACGGGATCACCTCCGGGTCATTAAGAGTAAACGCCGCAGGGAGGGAAAGAGTAAGGTCTGCCGTGTTGCCGCCAGAATCGTCTTTCGTGAAATTCACCGACGTGATTAAAAATTCGGTCTCGGTAAAGATACAAGCCCGAGGGAAATGCAACGTAACCTTTGTGTTTTCACGCCACAGATCGCCGGCAGGAGTCCTCCATCCCCACACGTGCGCGGTCAAGGGAATAGAGGAGGCGAGTGCACGGTTTTTCTGCCACTTTGCGACATCAGAAATATTCCCCGGTGTAGTGTCATCGGCCTGGAATATAGTTGGCCGATACACGGGAACTGATTCGTCCATGATTTCAGACCGTCCAGCGGGTTTCCCATGGGATTGTCCGACAGCGATATAATGCGAAAATCGCGTGGACCCGTTAAACGATGCCCCTGTAACGGCGATAAGCGGATAATGTCCGGCTACGAGCGCAACGGCCGGGACAGAATCAACAGCGGCCCTGGCGAACACCATTTCGCTATCAGGACCGGACGTGATAATAAAGCCTTTCTGTGTAGCGAGCCGCGAGAGGAACCCGAAAACTGTGTCCGTGATCTGCCGGTTTGCCTTTACAAACGTGTCGGTGTCGCCATCAGGAAAATTTGTTATCAGCCCGAACGGTGCAAGTACTTTCTCGGCTATCTGCCGTAGAGTCATGCCGTTATAATCAAGAGCCATATCGAGCGATTGGCAATCCACTGTCACTCCGGGGAGAGAACGCACCTCGACAATCATGCTTCCGCTCTCAATTTCAGGGGTCCATTTAAGCATCTCGCCGGATATAAATTTTTCTCCACCGATAAAAAGATCGGCCTTATAATAGGTGTATGGATCAAGAATTTTCGATTCTTCCCTATCTGGATCATAGTTTGCCGTAAATAAGAACCCGTCTGCGCACGTCTCCATGTTACGGGATATAGTGAGTGCCTCAAATCCTCGGTATATCTTGCCTTCAATGCGGATTGCGATCTCTTCTGGATCGTCTGCCGGAATTGTGTCCGGTTGTTTCGGCTTATTGTCTGACGGTGGAAGCCATATCATGTCACCCGGGTGGATATATGGCTGGAAGTTGCGAGGGTGGACTGGCCGCGTCTGCAAAAACGGGTTTGCCTGGATAATGTCGGCAATGCGGTCTTTCCCGTATGTGGACATGGAAATTGAATCAAGCCACGCACCTTTCGGAACCTTGTACCATGTTCCGGAGACCGGTTTAGGGCTGGTTTCATAGAATTTGAGCCGGTCCTCATAAAGAGTCTGCTGGAATGCGGAACGATCAGCCATAGCTCACCACCTCAACCCCGGCCGGTATCTCCACGAACTGATCACCGGTCAAGCCATTCGTCCGGCAGAAAAAATCCAACGTGTCGTTATCGACCGCGCCGTACAGTTCCGCGCACAGTGTTATCGGGTCACTCGGAGCAGTCAAAACTTTCCGCCGTTCGGCCTTCAGATCAAACGACTTATTGAGCAGCATCCCCGTTATTCGTGCGATAATATCCTGCAATAGTGACAGATAATTATGGTCCCCGGTGTAAGTCTGGCCGATGGCTCCTGTTACCGCCGCCGATTCCATGGCGTCTATAAATGCCTCATAACCATCGAGAATAATGCCAATGGCCGCCGATCCGTCCGGCCGTGTCTCATATTCTGTATATACTGCGGCCTCTGCCAGCGCGGCAGTCGCCATCCCGCCGAGGATTTCAAGCAGGATCGCATTATTGATCTGGTTCTCTGTCACGGTCTCGTTCGGGTCGTCGATGCCGTTAATCAGACCGTCGATCATGTCCCGGTAGCCGTTAATTTTATCCATGGTGTCGGTAATAATTCGGCCTGGTAATCGTATGAGATATTGAATCGAGGCGATAACATCCACGATGCTGCCGCCCACCTCATCTATCGTATCGTTGATCGCGCTCTGTACTGCCTCGAAATCTGCGATAATTGACTCGGAGAGTTCCGCAATGGCTTTCAAAGACCCGACAACGGCACTGATCGAGTTTTTTAATTTACCTTTCAGGTTCGCCAGGGTAGACGGATTCGTTGTTTTTAGGCCGTCGGTCATGCCGGACGACGCGCTCTGCATCTCGTTAACCTGCGCAACTGCTGCACTCTCGGTAAGCGCATCGGTGACCGGGTATCCGGTAGGGAATACTTTTCTAAACTCAACTGAAAAATGAGCTACCTGTGAGCCGTCAACGAACTTCTCCGATTGTGTCCACTTAACTGGGAATACATCAATATCCCCCCAACGAGGATGCTGCAAGAGTCCCGATTGGTCCTGGGTGTAGTGCTCACCGAGAGCGTCAAAAAAGGCGTCCGCCGCCTCGTGATAGTTCTCACCGGTGAAATATATTTCCATAGGGAAAACCAACGCGATATTGCCCTGATCCTGCGCCGTTGACTCGTCGCTGTCGAGGACTTCTTTCCCGGCGATTATCTTCCCTGCCTGGCGTTCGAGGTCGTTGAATTTGAAAGAGTGTTCGCTGCCGGACTCAGGAGCAATGAAGCAACCGGGCCGTAGGTCGTCGAGATAGCTCATCAGTTCACCCCATAGTTGAGAGTCAGGCCCGGAGCCGGTCGACCGGAGGCCTTCGCCGTTGAGCCTTTCGGTGCACCGTTGATATTGACATCCAACGTCGTGTTGTTGTTCGTGGTAGTCTCGCTCTTCATGGACTCAGGGGAAGAAAAGAACTTCCTTCCAGTGCTCCTGAGTGTAACCTCTCCGGGGTCAAGCCCTTTTTTCTTCATCAGGAGGGCGCGCTGTGCGGTCATGATATCGCTCTCAATCAGTGACATCCCGAACTCCTTAAACGCCCCCTGCGCAACGGCTTTATCCATCATGCCGAGAGTAGCCATAACATCGAGAACCTGGTACTTGATAGCCTGCCAGCCAAGGAGAATCTCATGCAGTTTGAGCTTAAAATTGAGTGAATACAAGTCCCAGTTATCGACCAGGTCTTTTATCGCAATGCCGAGAGCCACTACAGCAGCTATCGTGAGACCGACCGGATTGGCTGCGAGTAGAAAATTAAGCGCTGCCTGGGCAATTACCCATGCCTTAACAGCCGCGACGACTCCCAGTAAGATCGGAAGCGAGGGGCCGAGAATGCGGAATAATTCGCGCACTACTACAAGAATTAACTTCACCGTCTGGACGATCGGCTTCATATCAAATTTATTTATCGATTCGGTCAAGCTGTCGAGTCCGTCCCGTGCATCTCCATCGAATGCCTCAAAAAAGCGGAAACCCATTTCCGTGGCAGCGGAGGCGAGAATCTTTATCCTATTACCGAGAGACTGCCGCATCATGGCCGCCGTCTGCTCCATGACCTGCTGTGGGTCTTTCCCCATACGAATGAGCTGCTCTCTGATCTGGTTTATGTTCTGTGCTATAACAGCACCGCCAGCGATCCCTCGGAGACCAAACAGGTCTTTAAATACTGCCGACTGCTCAACTTTCGTGAGCTTCTCCATGCCGTTACCTATCAGGCCGAAGATATCAACGGTCGATTTCAGTTTCCCGGTGGAGTCTATCAGGTCTTTCTGTGTAAGGCCCAGCTTCGCAAGGGCCGAATGAACTGCATCAGTAGGGGCTGAAAGATTCAGAAAAACGTTTTTAAGTGCCGTGGCTGCCACGCTTCCCTTAATACCAGCGGACCCGAGGACAGAGACGGTGGCAATGGTATCCGCCATACCCTTTCCGGCCTGTGTGGCAATCGGGGCGACCATTTTCAACGTCTCGAAGAGGTCTTCCATGGTCACGTTCGCCGACAGCGTACCGACGGCGAGAAGCGCGTTCATCTCTTTAAGCATGGCAATTTTCTTCGATGACTCCAAGGCGGAACCACCGAAACCGCCGAGAAGGTCAGACGAGATGTCCGCCACGCGCATAAAGTCCTCACCTGTTACCGTGGCGAGGTCAACCTGAGATTTCAGTACCGCGATGGCCTCTGAGGAGGTGAAACCGGCAAGAGCAAATTTATCAAGCCCCTGTGCTGCAAGTGTGGCCGTGAACTGAGTCTCGGCTCCTGTTTTTCTGGCGGCCTCCCGTAAATTCTCCATGACTTTCGCCATGTCGGTTCCCGGTTTTTCTGCCGCCTTGAATCGGGCCGTGGCTCCATAGATCGCATCGTCAAATTGAACATACTCTCGTGCTGCGAGACCGACACCCAGGGCAAGAGAAGCTGCCAGGCCTGTAGCAATAGTCGATTTCGCCATACGGTTTATACGATTATTTACCCGCTGAATATGTTGATCGAGGGACCGAAATTTGCTTTGCATCTGGCGGGAAAATGTCGCAACATTGCCAGCTGCACGACGCATCGGACCGGTCATTTTGTCGGTCATTGCGAGTATTGCTTCGAGTGAGAACTTGCTTGCCATTGCCTATCCGTTGTCCCTTGCGTTTAACCTGAGTTGAGCCTTTCGCGTCTCTTTTGAATCTCTTCATCCACGAGTCCCCGGAGTTTTTCCGGGTCCGGGATTTCTTTGTTTTCTTTTCGAAATTTTGTAATGATATCCTCTTCTGTGACCTGCCGCTCGCATATCTCATACCAGAAAAACAGATCGCGTCGCTTGTATGTCATCAGTACGGGGATCGGGAGTGACCCCCGGTAATAACGACCGAGCATTCCGACAAGCTCGAATAGGGCTGAGTACTCAACGATTACCCTCTCGAACTGCCGGTTTGTGCGAAAAAACCCAGTACCACCGCGTTGATCTTGCCGATGTCGCGCTGTTTTATCCTGGAAACAAATCCGACGGGAATGCCGCACGCTTTCGACAGCAGAGCCGTAGCCTGGTCGATGGACTGATTGTCTTTGAACCGCTGAATCTCTTTGTTCTCGTTCATGTCGGTCTCTTTGATCGTCAAAATCTCAATCGAGCCGCTTCCATCCTGCTTTACGATGGGAGAAAGAAGTTTGTATCGAAACACTTCCTCTTCGAGATCAAAATCGAGCCGGTCTTTCATGACCGGCAATGTAAGCTCCTCTACAACGTCCTTGAAATGTTCTCGCTCCGTGTCCACTTCCAGACATTCCGCCCATTCGTAAATCTTCTTTATTGCGTCGCCTCTCTCCATGTGTCCCTCCGTATCGTAGAACGTCATGGCTGCAAAAAATTATTGCAGCCTGACTTTCCCCGTAATTTCCAAGGATACAGTGCCGTTGTTGTACGTCACCTCACCGCTGATAACTCCGTTAACCATCAGCACATCACCGTTTGCCGTGGTGAACGTCCCGGCCCTTGATTTTCCGTCACGCATCGCAACGAGTTTCTTGTACTCCTCAAAACTCGCATTGAAGTCGGATTTTATTTTACCAGGAACAGCTTTTCCGCTTGCGAAGGTTTCGCCATCGCCTGTGACGGAAACGTCCCATTCCCGGCCATCAAGATTTATTTCCGGCTCGGAGTCTCCCTTCGGGTGAAGGGGAAGTCCGCCGAATTTTGCATCAAAAAATGGTCCGCCTCTCATGATCTGTTACCTCCTGCTGTCCTTATTAGTACAAGAATGCATATTTCATGGCGATGATCCGCAACGCCTGTGCCGGATCGTCCGTTACCTGTGCATCGATTCTGCTGTTGTTCGCTTCGTTGATCTCAGCGGTCAGACCCTCGATCACTTTTTCGGCGTTCTTTGTCCAGGCGAAACGAGCCCATAGTTCATCAATCAGTTTCGCCATGTCGGCTATAATGGTTTTAGGCGAGATCGCCCATTCGTAAGCCGTCACCGCTTCATCATCGACAACAACGCCGCGCGTATACGGTTCGGAAATGAAAAGCTGTTCGATACTGTATGCCTTCGCCTGTTTGAGATGCAGGGATACCGCGTCGAACCATTCCTCTGTCGCTGCTCCAAGGGGAGTTGTCCGATAGGTGAGAGGGATGTCACCGAAATACATCGTTCCGTCGGACGATACCGTACAGTAGCCCATCCCGGCACGGAAAAGTGCATCCAGTTTCGCTGAGCCGAGGTCTCCCTGGGAGCCGTCACACGCAAGGCCGACCGACGTCTGTTTGTACGGTCTGTTCGGTGCGAGAAGTTGCTCGTATGCAATCCGGCCAACGAGAGCCGCGCCAAACTCAAAGGCGGGGGCATAACATCGAGAATCCCACACGTCCCCGATCCATTTCTTGTTTATCGTTGCCGGGATTGCCAGTGCCTCGTCATAGGTTTTTTGCACATACGCAGCATAGGCTCCAAAATGCCTGTGGACTCCTGCCGCCGCTCGCATGTCTCCTGCGGCTTCAATATAGCCGAGGTTAGTTGAGTCGGTAAAAGGGCAGGTAAATATCGTGTACCAGCGATCCCCGAGTTTATCGGTTCCGTCGGCATTGAAAAATACATCTTCAATATCCGGCGCACCGGTGCCGCCGTCGAGATACCCGTCGGAGTTCTCAATCGCCACGGTTACACCCGAAGGAGCGTCGGCCTCCTGGACATCACCGGACGGATTCTGCACTACAAGTATTTCGTTACCGGGAGTCCCTGACGTTTTCGCGGTAAGAGTAACGACTCCAGATGTATTTGCCGCCGTGACTGCGATATCGCGCTTAGCGGTAATTGCTGAAACGAGGGCCGCCGCTATAGTTGCCACATCTGCACCGCTGGCAACTGCGACAGACACCAGTACGCCGCCGATGGAAAAATACAGGGTTCCTGCGGATGTGGAAGCACCGGTGAAGGTGATCGTCTCTGTCGCATCTACCGCGCTGGCGTTATCAGGCACGGGAAAGGCATACACCTCGCAAGAGTCGAACACCGCGTCAGGCATGGCGAGCGCCTGCCTATGGATGTGGCTGCCGAATCCGAACAGCTCGCCGACTTTTTCCTTGCTGGAAACTTTGACCGGCTCATAGTCCACCACTGCGGTCTTGGCCGGATCATAGCATCCGATCAAGCCCACTTTCGGGGAGATAAACAGCCCCGCAAAGCTCCTGCGCTGGCCCGCCATCTCGATAAAGAGATTTGAGGCCCGGACGCTTTGTGCGACTTCATTAAAATTTATAGTCATGATTGCGCCTCCTTATTTGTAGTCATATTGCAGGGCCAAGTCGTTAAGTGCCTGCATTGAAATTCGCGTGAGCGATGGCAGATTTGAAAGATCGGCCACCTTATACGGGAAATAGAGTACAAGCGTCATCCGCGCCGGGGCATACACCGCCGTCGAGTCGTCGTCCTCGTGCGGATAAAATTGTAACGCCGTTTCATTGCGATAATCAATCTCGCTCACTTGAAGTCCGAAACAAATATTCGCCAGGGCTGTGATCGCATATTCAACCTGCGCCGTAAGGAGCATGAGCCGGGACATTGCCTTTTCGTCCGCTGGTTCGAGTCCATCATTCTCTCCGATGACATACATGTCGAAATTGAACGTTGCCCGGTGCGTCTTCTCGTGGATGTCTGATCGGCTCACATCTGTCTCCACTTTGTCGAGCATGATGTTCACGAGTGCTCTGTTGTGCGCTCCTTCGATATACGGACGGGAACGATTTTTCGAAACCTCAAAATCTTCCGCGCCATCGAGTTTTTCGGCGGCTGAGACGGCTTTCAATGCCGCCTCTATGCCATCCATGACTCTATCATATAACGGACGCGATATGCTCACGATCTCACCCTGTCAAGCGTCACCGTGGTGGTGAGCATGTTTAAAGTGCGATCCACCAGCGGCTCTTTGAATGAGCCGACGAGTTTATTCCCTGCGTTGTTTGTAAAAGAAAGTTTCCATCCCTCGAAAGTTTCGCCATCGTCAGCGATGGTGAAGTCTCCCAGGTGGAAAGATACGGAAATCCGGTTGCCGATGAACATCTGACCGTTAGCGTTAAAATCAATGGCTGTATGCGTGTAAAAGCCCTTGATTTTATCCGGTTCAGCGGCGTAATCGTCGCCGGTCTTTCCGTTGTTGATCTCGAAGTCGGCAGAAAATCCTCTATTCAGAATCTTCTTGTTGTCCGCTTTCGCTCTCTCGTACAGATTCACGTTCTGCGCTCACTCTCTCGATTTTATTTTTCTTCGCCGTGGCACCGGTAGAGGCATTTTCCTCACTGATTGCCCCGGACGACTGTAGATCAGACAATTGTCCCGTGTCTTTCCAGTGTCTCAACACGGTTTCCGGTACCGGTCGCCCTACGGCAAGACGGCTGAGTGTGCCGTCTATCCGTATGGGTCCGATTGGTTTCTTGACCATCATTTGCCGTCACCTTCAGGCTGTTTTGTGACCTCTTCGAGCAGCTTTTGCAGTTCGTCGTTCTCTGCCTTCAACTTCTCGTTTTCGGCTTTGAGTTCGTCGTTCTCTGCCTTCAGCTCTTTCACGCCCCTCTTTTCGAGCAGCAGATTCAATTTCTCAATCTCTGCTCTCAGCTCATCGTTTTCGGCTTTTATCCGTTCGCTATCAGCGGCAAGTGTAGCGAGTACACCGTCGGAGACAGGAGCGGCTGCCTTTTCACCGTCAGAGAGTTTCTTGACGCGCCCCTCATCGATCAAGGCTTTCAGTTCGTCCTCGCCACCGATAATTTCTTCGGCGGCAAAGCGAGAGCCAGGCTCCGCAATGCGCTTGCGGAGCGATAGGCGATCTTTTAAGAGTTTATAATTTTGTTCCATGGACTACCTCCTACCATGCAGGCAGCGTCACGCGCTGGATAAAGGAGTTGATCCCTTCGCTGTACATTATACCCTCAGCGAAATACCATGCACGTTCAGCCTGAGAGAGTGTCTTAACATCGGGTTTCAGGTCGATCTCAGCTGTGAGATTGCGCTTGATCCCGATATTCATATACCTGTTTTTCGTGGCCCCGGTGCAGGGCATAACCAGGTAGGCATATGTGTCACCGACACCGCTGTAGACTTTTTGTCTCGTGCGGCCGGTGATGGTGTTGCCATCGTAACCGATGATCTTTCGGATTGCCGACAGTGACGGGAATCCGGTGTCGGTAGAGACGGCAGCCTTTTTGATTATACCGTTTGCAACACGGGCGATATGATTTGCGGTGTACTCGCTGGCGAGACACACAAGACCACTGGACCCGATTTTCTGACCTGTGACGGGATCGGTTTTCTTTGCGAACACATCGATCGCATTTTCGAGGGTGTAATACAGCAACTCCTCGCGGGTTGCACCGGATGTCGTCGCGGCTGCGGTCGTCTTTGTCCCGGTATAAGAGCCGGCAAGTATCTTGCTGATTGCCAGGTCGTCACGCAGACTGTTGTAGCCCTCCATGACCGCGTCGTTGACTTTGTCGAAATCGAGTGACTTGTCAAACAGTGCGGCGAGGAGATCGTGAGTGAATCCGGCGGCATAGATGAAATGCTCAACCGTATCAACCTGTCCGCCCCTGGTCTCGCCCTGATTAACAGCCTCACCTGATCCGTTGTGCTCTTTAAACTCAACGGCGTAGGGGAAGAATTCCTCAACCTTAAACACCTTGTCGCTGTTCGGCATGTCGATGATCCGGTAAATATTTTCCCTGATGGTGGGATTTACAGCCTTTTTGATCGACAGGTCGATCCGTACAGCATCCCACAGGGATTCCCAGTCAGGCAGAAGGGTATTCGTAGAGCCCTGTGGACTGAATACGCCCTTTGCGACCATTTCCCGGATGCTCATTTTCTTTTTCAAGCTATGGCACATGACGGGAATGTCGAACGCGGACCCGTATCTTTTCAGGTCTTCAAAGTTCGGCATCGCTCCTTTCATTTTTGCGGCGCGTTCCATTTTGGCAAAAATTGCCACTTCTTCGGTCCCCGGCTGCCCGAGCTTGGACGCACCAACAGGGGCCGACACGCCGCACAGGTCGGCGTGCTTAAAAAACACCTCGCCAGCGCGGAGCTTGCTCTCCGCCTGGACTCGATTGGATTCTCTGGTAATTATATCCATCTGGTTTTTACCTCCTTAGATGTACAGAACGGTAATTATACCGGTCCCATTGGTTGTATCAGCGGTCAAGGTCAGACCGGCTGCAACTACAACGCTGTACGCGTTGATTAGCGTTCCAAAAGACAGGGCGTTCACGGTTGCTATCGGAACCACGCCGATAGTGTTAGTCCCATCGGTCACTGTTACGTCCTCACTCGACACCGTTGCGAGGGCTTGTCCAATAATACCCACGATTTGCGATCCGACGGGTATATCCGCATTCACAACCGGGGCACCTGCCGCATGCGATCCGGTGGGAACTGCTATCCTTTTCGCTTTCAGCGCACCGCCTATGAGAGCTTCGTTGCCCTGGGCGAACGGCCTGAAAACAACGAACGTGTGAGCGCCGGCTGATCCACCGAACTCGGTACATATCCCAACGGGGATACGTCCCGCAGCGTTGGCGGCCCTTATTGCTCCGGCTGCGCTCGATCCACCGGGAGCAAAAAAGACGATCTGTCCGACGACAAAAGTGTCGGCGGCTGCAATCTGATCAGTCTCGATGGTGCGCTCGTGATCAATATTGATCTTGCCGCTCGCTCCATCAGCGATACCGTCATATTCCTTCACCTCTCCGAAATATCCGTCAAGGTGGACGAGTTCGAGGTTCTCAACCGCGCGACCAAGATTGTTCGCAACGGTGACCTGCTTGTCGCTGAGAGTTTTCTCAACGAGTCCGGGGAAATCGTAGGTAGTCATTATTCGCCTCCTTCAAACTTGCTTTCGTACTGCCCGGTAGGCTCTTCGCCGCTCGGCGTTGCGCCTTCGCCACCGACACCGATGTCGCCTGGGGATTCGAGAGCGGCCTGGATATTGCCGTTCGACAGCACGGCCATGATTGACAGCGTGGCCTCTTCTTTCGTTTCGCCGTTTTTAATGCACTCGTCAATTTTCGAGCACACAGCGGGTATCTTTTTAAACTCCGCTTTTTCTTTCATGGAGAGCAGGGCGGCTACCCGGTCTTTCTCCTGTTTTACTCCCACCGCCACGGCTGCGGCATAGATGGCGGGGTGCTCTTTCATAAGCTGCTCTAAATTCATGATTTGAGCCTCCTGTGGATTATTTTGTCCGCCTGTGGCGGTAATTTCCTTTTTCGGTTGCTGTGGTTGAGGCTGTGCGCTCGATCCGTGTTGTGCGGTAGCGTCTAACGCGTTTCGTGATAAAGAAGGAATATCCTTTATCATCGCGGCGACTTTGAGAATGTCGTCTTTGCCTCTCGGGTCTACTCGCATTTTTTCCATTACAGTCTTTACTTTCATTGCGCCAAGAGCGAGAGCAATCTCCTTGTTTTTCTCGCCTTCGGTCGCCGGGATAATCTCGTCAACAAGTCCGGCGGTTTTAAGTTCTTCGCCGAAATACCACGTTTCGGCGTCCATGATCGCCTTTGCTTCCTCGACGCTTATTTTCATTTTTGCGGCATAGGCGGCAGCCATGAGACCCGACATGCCCTTGAAAACCTGCGCCGTTTTTTCCATTTCCCGATAGTCTCCAACGGCTCCGCCCCATACATTGTGAATCATTGCATAGGTGTTGCTGTATGCGGAAACAAGGTCAAATACGGGATTGACGAGGTTGTACGATCCCATTGAACACGCTTCACCGATCACCGTTAGCGACAACTGGGCGTCGGGGAATTTCTTTTTATAACCCTGGAATAAATTAAAAATAGTTATCCCATAAGACACATAGCCGCCAGGAGTTGACATATATACGTCGAGGTCGTCACCGTTGGCTTTTTTGAGATCGTTTCCTATCCTTTCAGGGTCGACCTCCCATCCAATTTCTCCGATTATTTCCATTCTTGTTGGCATTCGATTACCCCTCTATTTCAATTCGCTCCTGCATTGCTCATAATTGCGATATTTCACCGCATCCTGATAATCAACCGGGTTCGCTTTTCCGTCTTCGCTGATTCCGAACGCCTCGCCCTGGCAATATATTCGGTGCAACTTCTTATAACAGGCCTCCGAGGGCGGGACCGTGGCCGATTTATCTTTCGCCTGGTAATACAGTTTATAGGCATTCAATGACATGTTGCATTCTGCCGGGAGTTCCTCGATCCATATCGGATCGAAGGATTTGCACGAAAGGCAACTGAAGGCAATGGTTGCGCATAACGTCAAAAGCAGAAAAAAAATTATTCCTGTTTTTAAATCACTCCATCCAATTTTTAAACCATTTATTCCGAACATGTTATTCCCCCGCTGGCATAGTCGGCGCGTATTGCACTTCAAATTTCGCCGGGAATGTTTTTTCGAGAAAAGTCCCCGACGCGTCGGAAATCTCGACCCATGCTTTATAACTCCCGACAGTCAGTAAAGACGTATCCGCTTCGGTGATAATGTGTTTTGCAGTACGGCCGAGTTCGCTATCATATTCATATCCAGCATCCCAGGAGCCAAGCACATCGGCGGTACTATCTGCCCTTTTGCTCTCATAGACAATGGTCAAAACCTTGTCCGATAGATCGAGATCAGTGTCAATCGGGATGACGAGCGGCTTTGAGTATTCACCGAAAATCAGTATTTTATCTGTGCCACTCATTCCCTCACTGTCTCCTCCTGTTCACTGCAATTTCACCTTGTCCAGCAACACTCTTCTATTTAAGTCTACTTTATTGAGCGTTATACTACCGTTATGCGAAACTTTGTCAAGCATAATCTTAGCGTTATGCGATACTTTTTGTAAAATTAGCGCTTTTAATATGACTTCTATAACTGGAGTAGCAATACGGATAGCGTCCGTTATGCTCATCGACTCGGAGAGGGAGGCAGTAAACTGAGCGACTGACTGCATAATGTCGGTAATGGTGACCGCTTCAGAGAGCGTCCCCTTAAATTCAGCCGCTCCTCTTAGCTCGTCCGACACATTGAGAGTTTCGGCCAGGGTGGACATAAACGTCGCCGATGCCGAACAGGAGTCGGAGATTCCTATGGAATCAGACAGGGTGAGAAAAATCGCATTTGCATAGCTGATGAAATCGGTAATTGTGAGACTTTCAGAAAGAGTCCCGGTGAAAAGAGCGGTAGACACAAGGGCATCCACAACAGGAACCATCTCGGAGAGTGTGGCTTTGAGTATGGCTAATGATCCCAAAAAATCACCGACGGAAAGCGAATCAGCGAGAACCGCATTGAGTATCGCAGCAGAAATGAAATTATCGGAGATATTAAGAGAATCGGCCAGCGTTCCGTTGGCTTCGAGTCGCGCTCCGTCGGAATCTGAGATCGTGATCTCATCGGACATCGATGCGCCGAACACAGCCTGGGAGGCAAGAGCATCGGAGGTTGAGAGAGATTCGGAGAGGGTGCAGTTGTAGGACGAGCCGCCGGACTGCCATGCCCACGTTCCCCAAAATGTGGCGTTGTCAAGCAGTTGATCGGATTCGTGGGCATGCCATGCGGCCGACCTGACGGCGGTATCTATCGATACATGTTGCAATCGGCCATCCATGTAAGACGTTCCGCCATTGCGTTCGCGACCCATATTGAGAGGCTCACCCGATAAAGACATTTCTGATGTCCTGGCATAATCATCAACCAATCCCCCATCGAGATAAAACGCCAAATTACCCGACAAATAGGTATAACTGAATGATAGTGTATGCCAGTCTCCATATATTGCACCAGTATTTATATATTCAAATGATCCATCGATGCGAAGATAATTATAACCGTCGTTTCCCATAAACCAACGCCAGCCAGAACCCATGATGCCGTGTGCAGCGTCTGCATCATCAATATGCACCAATACTGATGCCGTCCAGTCTCCCGATACGGAAAAATCGGAATCGGTGTCAATATACTCAGAGCTTGCGTCGTCAAAATCTACAGCGGAACCGATAAGTCCCGAAACCTCTGACGGGGTATTATATCCTGTAGCTGTAACTCCCGCGATACGATCGGCATCTAGAGGGGTTGGAAAATACCAACCGTGATAACTATCATATGCGTTGTCAGAGCCGTAAGTATCGCTATCAGACACTGCCGCATTACGAGTGTTCGGCGGATATATCCTTACTTGCTGTGTGCCAGATGAGGCAAGAGTTCCGGACCACTTAACCCGAAGCAGTCCAGTCTCTCCTGAGTTGTCAAAATCGATCCAGTCACATGCAAGCTCTGTACCGTCTCCCATTGCCGCACGGCCCCGTGTGCCATCAGATGAATCGACATCAGCCCACCATGACGACGACATGCGTGACAGATCGACGATAAACGTAAAATCAGTCAGCGCGCTAGACGGATTGCTTATCGTGCCAAGGTCATATCCGGTTGCGGGCAATGCCATTAAATAAACCTCTTAAAAATCCACTGTATTATCTGCGTGTATCGCATGTTCCTCAACTCACCGGCCAAAGAGTAATCGATAATTCCCCATCCTGGAACCATGGTTCCATCCTACGATAGCGTTAACGTATAACTCACATTTATCGTGTCGCCTGACACAACCGAACGATCCCCTTCTGTGAACGCAACCGCCGATAACAGTACGCCGCCGGTACTGTCTTTCGTCGCGCTGGCCCCGGTCCCGAAAACGATAAAGCCGCCTTTCAGCGTTCCCGATTCATTCGGAGCAAAAGACAGAGAGGCCGACAACGCTTTCGCGCCCGATGCAGCTGCAGCCCATGCACAGGTCTTTCGGTCTCCAGTATAGTTCGGCGCGTTCGTCGGGCCTGCCTCTTTCCAGCCAGAATGACTCCCCATGGCATCGCCAGCCGCAATTGCCGACCAATCGACTGAGCTTATCAGGCCCATGTATGCCGCTGCGGTGTATGATGATCCAGCAAGAGCCGCGTCCAGCAGGGCGTTTCGGCCCACGGTCACGACAAGATTGTCGGTATCCTCCCGCCATTTCAGGCGGCCGTCTTTATCAAAGCACTCAAATGTATATTTGCCTTTAATTCTCAATTTGTCGCTCAATTTGTCGCTCTTTCGCTTCATGTTGTCCTCCTGTTTATGTCTCATTATTTTTGCTTTTTTGTCAGTCGTTTCAATGCCCGGCCAAGTCCCACCTCGAAGCTGGAGAGCCGCTCAACGTCGGTACGCCCGCTCTCTCGATACCCGCCGACAAGAGCCTCGCCGGTCTTCTCTCCGTAGTATTCAAGTGTTTTATTGTCCACAAACGACCGACGGTTACCAAAAAGCCAAAGAAAGCAATTTTTAAAAAAAGCAAAAATCTGATTCGAATTAAGGATTCCCATCTCATATCTCTCCGGCCCCGTTAGTTTATTTTGCTCTCAATTTTCGTGAGTCTATCACGCAATTCCTGCATCTTTTCAAATCGGCGCTCCTCGATATCGGCTCGCAGTTCGTTCATTGCTCTGAGCTCGCCGAGGGTGTAGTCCCTGAGTTCGTCAAACTCGCGCTTGACCGACTCCTGTTCTCGGCTAAGTCGTTCGAGCCACCCGGAGAACATCTTCATTACCTGACGCACGATGGCGACTACAAGAACAGCAACAAGGTATACATACCGAGCATTATCAACAGCAAATCCATTAAGCGCAGCCAGTAGTGTTTGAAAAACTGATTGATCCACATTGCCGCCTCACTGTTTATTATATTGAATATTGACGCCGGGCTTGATCGTCACATGCTTGCCAATATACCCGAAAGAGGTCAAAAACCACAGACCCAGAATTATTACAATTATCCCGATCAGAAGTTCTTTGCCTTTATATTTGACTGTTCCTATGACAGTACGTGGCAGCCATGGCAAGCTCATGAGCCATTCGTTCTCTGCGATCAGTTCTTTTTTTGTTTTCTTTTTCTTTGCCATGTTTTACCCCACAACTTCATATTTTTTCCCGAGTTCATCAAAGTACTTTAACGGATTATATGGAGTATGATATTTCCATCTCTCAAAATGTAGGTGTTCTCCATATCCCTTTTCGATCATGTATTCCGTTCGCGTCGATTGTCCGACCACAGTCCCCTCGTCGTATATATCACCCTGGACGAACTCAACGGGCGTTATGTGGGTAAACTTAATTTCACCACCCGATTTCACCGGTGTGAAAACATGAGTCCACCCCCATTTCTCTTGATGCACTGAGCGCAAATATATAGCATCCTCTGGGAGAACTGCGTCAAGACGGTATCTGAAGGCATCGTCCCATGAACGGATGTCAACCCCCTTATGTGGCACACCGCCACGAACTCCGAACGGAGAAGTGATTTTCATCGGTCCCGAATCGGTCTTAATCATGCCGCCTGTCCTCCGTCCGTCACTGTTGTTGCGCCGGTTTTCTGTCCGTTCGCCATGCCGCCGCCCTTTGACGCGGCCATGTACACCTCGACCGCTGCGGCAAGCTCTTTCAGTTCAAGCGCAGTCCTGCGCAAGTTCTCGTCATAGTCGCCACCGCCGCGTTCTGCTGCGATCTGCTGGCCGGTTTTATATGCGTGGAGCTGCTCCTCGACGTGCGCTTTTACACTGCGCAGCGGGTCGATGTCCGGCCTCTGGTTGCCGATCCAGGAAGCATTCGCCCACGCGTTGCGCTCTTCCTCGTATTCCCAGCCCGGCGCGGTAATCTTTTCCCGATCGATTTCGCCCCATAGCCACATTTTATACACCACATCGCAAAAATCCCACCCGTGATCCATACGAAAACGCTCAACCGCATTCCAGAAAAGGAGCAGCTCGCCCCTGGCCCCCGTATACGACTGGTTAAAATTGTATTCAACAGCCGACAATGGTGTATTGAGAGACGAGGCGATGCTCTTTTTCACTTCAGAGCAAAACGCGCCGAACCCGGCAGTTGGCCGTTTCGTGTCAAACGACTCGATCTCGTGCCCGGCGGGAATCTCGTCAACAATCAAGCCTCCGTGCTCCATATCGACGGTCTCAATCTTTGATTTCCAGTCGGTCGTTTGTGTCCGCACGACCTCAGATGTGCTCTTTTTTTGCACTCCGCGCGGGATTGTCGGTTTGCCGTCGGTGTCTTTCGGGGGCTTAACCCACACAGCAAATATGGCGTTAATAATCGCAGCCTGGAGTTCGAGCACCTGGTAATCTGCAAGCTTCGTCATTTCCGGCATTGAGCGAGAGAGTATTGGAATTCCCCGGCGGTGCCGTTCGTTATCGCCGAGATATTTGTGGATCACAAAAGTGCGGCCTGATTTCGGCCCGGTTTTGAGGATGCGTTCGGTCGAGTTTGTGATATCGTTATATATATGATACGCGACCGCCTCATCTCTCGCGTCATATTCAATTCCGTTAATCAGGCGATTCCCTGCGGCAGCTGGGATGCTCCCGCTGCGCACGTTTTCGGGCGGGATTATTTGTATTCGGAGCGGATTTTTATTCAACGTCCCGGCATAACGGAGGACCGCAAAATATTCACCATCTTTCAAGAGATAGAAAAACAGCGTCCGAGTGAGTTTGTAAAAATTGCGTTCGTTGCGGTAATCGACATAGGGCTGTTTCGCCCAGTTGCGGAAACGCGCCTCAGTGAGCGTCTGCCACTTCTTTTTTGCCTCATCGTCTGCAAATTTTGGACTGTCGAGCAAATCCCAGGAGGGCATTGATTGAAGATCGAGCTTTGCTCCTACCACTGTATCCACAAGCCGGTCTATAATTGCCCGTCCCGTAGGGCTCTCCCAGTATGCTATTCGGGAGGCCTTGCGGAGGATCGTATTATCGGTACCCCACCATCCGGTATTATTCGATGCGCCGGAATTGGAATAGATAGATTTTTCTACGCTGCTATATAATTCAGGAGACAGCGCGCGAGGAGGTTCCGCCAGCGAGAGGAGGGATTCGGCAAGGCGAGATTGCATTCGGAGGGCTTCCTTTTTCAAGGTCAGCTCTTGCCGCTGGAGTTCGAGGCGCATGGCTTTCGCCTCGGTGCGCCGCTGGCGGAACCCGGACACGCTTTTTAAAGGGTTTTGGATTTTAGGCATTTGCATATATTATCCCCTGTAAAATTTTCCACCGTATAACTTCGCCGTCGTCTGCCCGGTTTTAATTGTTCTGGCTTCATACCACGAATTGAGAATATCGGCCGCCTTGTCTGCGTCTTGACTCTCAACTCTCTGTCGGGTCTGCGAGTCGGAAAGATCATAGAGTTTTATCTCTGTGGCATTCTCGACCATCGCGGTATATTTCGCAATCTTCTCGTCTATCTCTTCGAGAGTATGAGCTTTTGCCAACGCTGAAGGATTTAGTTTTGACATGTCGCACCTTTGGGCGTATAATACACGTTAGACGATATATGTCAACAGAAAGATTATGAGAAATAAAAAAAATGTTATGCGGTTATGCGGCATATAAGAGAGCGGCCTCCTGCTCGTTGATAAAAACGTCGTTGTCCGGTTGAATCTCGACAAGTTTCTGCGCTTTTCGCTTCTCGTTTTCAATCTCAAAATAGCGGTCAAACGCGAATTGATAGGCCGCAATATTGTATTTTGCAACGTCGAAAACCTCGTTCCTTCGCTGTTTTCGGTTCTCAATTGTAATACGCTGTTTGCCGTTCTTTTTCGTCTCAATGAAAATTTCCTCAGAGGTGAGCTGTTTATAAAATTCCTCTCCAAATGCCTGATCGCCTTTTCTAGGAAAGTGCATATAGCCGTAAGGGTATCCCTCCGCGTATGGTGTTTTTCGCAGCGTTCCGTATAACGCGAATTTCAATTTCTGGTCCGACAGGCCCACGACCGGCGTTTTAATGTCGCTCTTCATGATCTTTGTAGTCTTCCCGGCGTCAATTGCCTCCCGCGCCAATACCGGATACACGCCGGCAATTGATTCCTGGTGGTAATCAAATTGATCGCAAAAATTATATACCTGGTCTTTATGATATTGAGAATCAACAAAGGCGATCTGTACGTTCATTTCAACGTTATCCGCCCGGCGGTATGTTGCCGTGACAATCTCTTCAAGTTTTTTCCAGCATTGATCCTCAACGAGATGAGGTGATCCCGGTATATTCCAGTAATCAATGAACCACGACTCTTTATTGCGTCCCCATCCAACGAGGCCCGCTTCAATCCGGTCCCCCTGAACGTCTGCGGCCAGCGTAAGAAAGATCACGCGGTCGCTGATATAGCCACGCTCCCATCCCTCTGCATTTTTCCGCAGCTCGTGAATGTCCGGCGCGTCGATACGCTCCTGCCATGTCTCGCCGAGAACATCATTGATGAAATCCGGGAGGAGTAGGGGATCGTCTTTCACTTTTTCCCATTGCAGCACGATGTCAATCCACGACCGAAACCCATACAGGGCGTTAATATGATACGACCGCACGAATGGCCGGGAGGGCTTCTTCGTTGGTATCCATTCTGCAGTCCCTCCACGCCCTTTTTCGAGGAGTAATTCCCGTTTCTCATGCTCGAGAATTTTCCGCCCGCAATTCACGCACTCATAATAAACCGGATTCTTCTCGATGGTCTCCACGCCGTTAATTATCCGGTACTGTATATCCGGCTTGCCTTCCTGATTCTTATCCCATTTTAATTGAGCCCATACTAACGGCTGTTGTATCCCGCAATCGGGGCAGGTGAAATTATAATACCGCTTATCCCCTTCCTCGCATTTCGGTTCAATTTGAGAGGTGCTTTTTTGCTTTGGCGTTGACCCGCCACAAATCTTTCTCAGATTCCCGTATGAATCCGTCCGGCGTTCCGCTTTTTCGAGCGGGTTTCCAGTACTCGTCCCACCCTTGACTATGTTCTGCGGATAAATATCGATTTCGTCCTCATGGAGACAGCGGTTCGGAAACGATCTGAGTTTGCTCTCCGAGTTCGGTCCGACGGCTCTCATAAACGTGCCGCCGTAGGACTTCGAGTCCATCCGGTCCCCGGTACTCTTCCCTTTTTTCTTTGTGATGTTCGCCCTGATTTTCTCCTGCAATCCTGCCGAGTAGATCATCTCGTCTACTCTCTTTTCCATTTGTTCCTCGGCCATGGCCTGGTCACCGGAAATATAGAGGAGGGGACCGATACTGTATTCAATACAATACCCGATATGATTCTCATACACGCCGACCGTAAAGCCGACCTGCGTTGCTTTCATGACATATACTTCCTGGACCGGTGAGAGGACCGAAAGACAGTCGGCAATCTCTCGCAAATATGGCGCATTGTCATAATCGTATCGCCCCGGAATAGCCGCAAGCCCCCCGGAAAGCGTCCTTTTGCGTTCCGCCCACTCGCTAACCGACTCGCTGACGTTCTCCTCCGGGAATGCCGAAATCAGACCGTCAAGGTACATTTCCATATCGTCTAACGTGTCAATGGTGAGAAATAAAGCAGGGGAGAGAAGGGGGCGTGTCATGATACAATCAGCCCCCTATTTTTTTTGAGGTTTGATTTTTAAAATCCTGAACGAGCTTTTTCACTTCTTCGTTGATTATTTTCTCTATTTCTTTTTCCATGCCCACTCGCTCGACCTTCTGGCAAATTCGTGTACTCGTCCGACGGCCAAGATCAACGAACATCTGTATTGATTGCCCCATTTCACGGAGGCGTGATTCGATGATATCTCGACGGACAAGATTCCCGAGTTTCTCCTGCATCTCAATTGCTTTGAGCTGCACCTCGGTATACGTCTTCAATTCTTTGAGCGAGGTCGGTTTATAGTAGGACAATTCCTCGCCGACATCCACTCCCTCATCTGGGCTGATCTCAACGATCTTCTTTACTCGTTTTCCGGCGGGTTTCCGTGCTCCCGCCGCCTTGCCCGGCCCCCCTTTTTTCTCCGCCGGACCCGTCGTTTTCTTCCCCTGGCTCTGCCCTGTGTGCCGTTTATCCTCGCTCACCGGCACCTTTTCGATCCCTGGCTGTGTCGCGTTCACCGCTTTTTTCGGTGCTTTCTCAGCCTGTGGCGGTCGCTCCTTTTTCGGCTTCGGCGGTTTCTCCGGCTTTTTGCCCTCCATATATAGCAGCCAGTGAGGATGTTCGATGTCTATCATGTTGTCGCCGTCCTGATCCACGGCGAAAAATTCCCACACGCGGCGGGATAGTTTATGGATATTCTGCCGCGATACTCCTTTCAGTTCTGCAGCTTCGAGTTGTGAGATGAGCTTCATGTCCCGAACCCCGCTTTCTCCAACGGTATTCCTCCGGGCCCGGTCGCCTCTGTCATTTCTCCAGTCTGTTCCCGCCTCTCCTCTCTTGCAATAACGTCCCCGCTGTCACTCCTCAGTCTTGCCTCCAGCGATTTCACCCGCCTGTCTTTCAGCCTCAACTGTGTATCATAGAACATGATGATCTGCACCAGCTCCGCCGTTGTCCGCTGTCCAAAATCGTACACGAACCGCCCGTCATCGTCAATATCATCCGGGGGCACGCATAAAAATTGATAATCAATTCGCTTAATCATTTTTCGTCTTCTCGTCTCTTCTTCTCGCTCGGAAATATACTTTCGCATAACGTCCTTTGTCAACAAAAAAATGTCAACTGTTATGCGATGATGTAAAAATCATCAAGGATGGGAGAGGGCCGGTTGACCATGTCGAAAAATGTGAGTCGAAGGGGCGCGGGCTCGAGTAGCACCCCACCGGGCGGTCGGAAGTTGGACAGTACCTTTTGAATTGAGGCGCGACAGCGGCAGGGAGGGACAGAAATATAACAAAAGTTGTGCGAAAAATTAAAAAACTGAGAAAAAACTGATTACAGGACTTTTCGACATAATAAAGAAGAATGGCAAAGTGGCAAAGTTTAAGCTACTTTTGTTCCAGTTTTTCAAAACATGGAAATCGGCTATCATGCTAGCAACAATCTTGAAATCCTGCCATAAGTTGAAAAAAACTCTGCCACTCTGCCACTTTTTGAGAAGTTGATACCATATGTTGCAATAAACGCCTGTAATCGGATTTTCGAGTGGCAAAGTAGGGGTTTAAACTATGCCGGTACTTTGCCGATTTGGGGGTAAACTATGCCACTGAGCGGGTGCTCGTGGTTGGTGCTTAAGGAAACACTGAAATATACAAAAGATAGGGAATGTTGAGAAACGGCAAAAAGTGGCAAAGTACCGGCATAGTTTGAAAACAAGAATGCCACTCGGTTTTTTGGAAACCTGGAGGAGACCTGTAATAGACCTGTCGCAGACCTGTAGTTTTGAGAGGCGGGAAAACGGGGCCCGGGCGAGGCGGTTATGCGGCGGATGCGGGCGGTTATGCGGTGAGGTCGGGCGTGCGGATCGTGGCACGATGGGCCAGATTAATAGCAACTCGTCAACTTTTTTTGGCCGGGAAAAAAAAATGATTGAATCTTACAAACGGGGCGTTATATGGTTGCGCACGTTAGATGAAACAGGGGAGGGACAAGCCCTCCCGTAATTATTTCTTTGTTTCACGTTTTTGTAATTCAGACTTTGCAGCTTCGAGCTTTTCTTGTATATGTTGACCTCTCTCAATTTCAGCAATGTTTAAAGAGGCACGCTCATCGAGCAAAGGATTTGATAGTGAATTAAGAGTAAGTTCGAGGTTGTTGATGAGGGTTTTAAGATCATCGTCAGAATAATTTTTAGGCATGGCAATTCTCCTTTTGGGTAGAGTTTCGTGCCTTCTGACGGCTAATTAAGGAGATTGTAAATAAAAAACCGGTTTTTGTCAAGTAAAAATATTTATCGGAGACATGAACGAGGGGGGGGATTTATGAACATAAACACATGGCAGCAAGGATATTTTGTAGATCAACGCCGATATTCAGGGTGGACAAAAGAGGAGAAAGAAAAAGCCGACAGAGATGAGCGACTGAAAGTTCGTCCTTCACCGACAGGTAATGCAATATGTTTCTGTAGCAATCCAGAAGATGCCAAGTGGATTGCCGAAAGGTTGAACATGGCGGCTAATCTGGAAGAAATGACGTATAATTTTACAACAGGAAAAAGTGACGGAAGTGATATTGTCGATTATGTGCGAAAGGCAATTGATAGAATATAGTCTGCCCGGTGTTTCCTTAACAGATACTGGTATTGAGGAGGAGTTTATGAAAATTTTACTGGGGCTAATAGTTTTATTTACAATTTGCTCTTTCGTAAATCCATGGGAACACAAATTGATTGATATTATTGACATAAATGGATTGAGGATTGAAGTCGATATAAAACCACAGATGTTAATAGGGTTTACACGAGAGTGGCATTCTTTGTGTATAGGAATGCCATTTTGCGACCTTTGGATACAGTGGGGAAAAGACATTATTAAAGGTGGCCCTAGAGGTTAGGTTAAGCGGCGTTGGCCTTATTGGGGGACGTTATGGGAATGAATAAAAGCATACAATATGCTATATTTTGTGAGAATTGGGGACCAGGAATATGTCCTCAAGGGTTTGAAGATTTTGCAGATATTAAAAGCCCAACTCAATATTTCAAAAGAAAAGGATGGGTGCGTACCGGTGGTGATAAGTGGTATTGTCCCGATTGTGCAAAGAGAATGGGAATCAAGTGGGGCCAATGACCGCTTAACAGTCAATTTTAACCGCAGTCGGTATTTCCGATTGAGCGCAGCGCCGGTTAAAATGTGTTGGGCGATTTGCTCAATATTAGCAGGGGGAAATTGTGGAAACTTTTAAATTTAGAACACCAAAGACAAATAAAATCATAACCATTAAAAAAACATGCAATCTTTGTAAAAACAGATGGATGTGTAAATCAAAAGAAACTGCATGCAAACTATTTGATGCCGAGGATGGTTACTGCGCGAGATCACTACCGAATCACGATTGTAAATATATAAATTATGGATGTAGTGATTGCACACTATAAAGATAGGGCATTTCGCCCAACAGTACGCATCCGCATTGCGTATTAACTCATAAAATAACCAGGAGGGCAGGATAATATGAGCGACCTTAATGTCCTTTCCGTCATCGAAAAATATCTCACTGATAACAAATTCGACGGCCTATATGTCCCTGGGGAATGTGCGTGCCGCGTGGGCGATCTCATGCCGTGTCAGGGGTTCTGTGGTGATTGCCTGCCTGGATATCTTGGACCGGGAAACGAGGAATGTGGCTGGAGCATAGGGGCGGAAAAAACGGAGTAGATCATGCCGAACGAGAAGAACAAACAGACGGAATCGTCCGTGCCGACAACGTTAGACGAATCGAATAACACGGAGAACACCGGCAAGGTGCAACACAATACGCGAATCAGCCAGACAACGAAAAAGCTACTGAAAAAGGCATGTATTGATTTCGATATGGATGAGCAGACTTTTACGGATATCGCGTTGAATAAATACATTGATTTTCTCTATGGAGAGGCGGGGCCGGTGAGTGACGAGAGTTTGAGGAAGATAGAGAAGTGAGGGAGGGGGCCTTGAATCTTGATTGCATCATGTCAGAGTGCTTCTGTAGTTGGGTGATTGAGCGGAATATCCGTGGCGAGAAAGTATATTTGTGTAACGCTGGATACGATAGAGATGATCGCGGTCCGGATACATGCAAGTCGTATTCCAGGAGATATGAGTGTGCCGGCGGGTTGGTTTTCAGGGAAGGGGAATACACAAAAGAATATTGTCAGGAGTGCACAGATTTATGTGCCTCTACAGCCTGCCCGGTAGCTGAGAAGAGGAGAAGCAAGAAGTGAATCATCAATTTAATAATAACTATGTGACATTCGGCGATCTGTTCGCTGGAGGTGGAGGCGTCACCACAGGAGCATTATCTGTTCCAGGTATCCGCGTATTATGGGCGTTGAACCATGATGAGATATCAATCAAGACACACGAAAAGAATCATCCAGAGACAATACATTATCAGGCTGATATCAGACAGCAGAATGAGAAAGAACTGGACCCGGTAGATATTTTATGGGCGAGTCTGGAATGCACAAATTATTCCAATGCCAAGGGTGGACAACCCAGAGATGCCGACAGTCGCACGCTGGCCTGGGAATTGCCCCGCTATATCAAGCATTGCCGCCCGTCGGTCATCATCATTGAAAATGTGCGGGAGTTCCTCGCCTGGGGCCCACTCAATGAAAAAGGAAAACCGGTGAGCAGACAAAAGGGCGAGGATTTTTCCCGATGGATAAAGGCTGTCAAGGAGTTGGGATATATAAATGTGGACTGGAGAATATTGAATGCTGCAGACTTCGGGTGTCATACCAGGCGGGAACGGTTATTTATTATATTCACGCGGGATGTACCGATCAACTGGAAAGAGGCGACTCATCATCCAGAGGGGAATAATCTTTTCGGTCTTCAGAAATGGCGGCCGGTGAAAGAGTGCATCGATCTGGATAACCATGGCCGATCTATATTCGGGAGAAAGAAGCCCTTGTCAGAAAATACACTGCGACGGATAGCCGGGGGAATAAAAAGGTTTTATCCCGATATGTGCTTTTTGATGAAATACTATAATTCATCATGCAACCCTGAATCTCAGAATCAAAGCGTCAATGAGCCCTGCCATTCGGTGACAACAAAAGACCGGTTTGCCTTGGTGAATATTGAGAAGAAACATTTTATGATGAAGTATTATAGCGGAGGGGATCATGTTTTTGAAGTTAATGGACCATTGCATACTATAACCACTATAGATCATCATGCTTTAATCTCTGTGGAGAAGAAACAATTTATAACAGATCATATCTGGGGTGGAAGGACTCAGGGAACCTGTGAACCACTCAAAACGCAGATGACCAGACAAACTAAACAGCTCATTACATGTGAGAAATTCCAGTTTATCTCTGCATATTTTAACAGCTCGGGGCGGCCTGAGACACAGAATCAGAGTCTGGATAAACCACTCAATACAATCATGACAGCGAATAAATACGCACTGGTATCCGGCTTTGATTTTGATATAAAAATGAGATTTCTCACGCCTGATGAATTGGCAAAGATTACCGGGTTTCCGGAGGGATATTTTGATCATGCTGGTCTGAATATATCCAAAAAATACCAGGTCAAAATGATAGGCAATGCGGTACCAGTAAATCTTGCTGCGGCAGTAATTGAACCAATGGCAATTATTCTCGAAAATATAAAGTTTCCCATGGTAGCAAACATTTAATGACACCCGACATTTTTAACGAAGCGCGCCGCCGCGTATCCCGCTCACTCATTGAGCAGTATTTCGCCGCGCCTGGTGCGCACTGGGACGGGTCCGAGTATTGGACGCTAAATCCCACACGCCGCGACAAGAAAGTCGGGTCGTTTCATATATCCGCCGAAGGGCAGTATTTCGACCACGCTACTAAAGACGGAGGAGACATAATTGACCTATTGGTTGCCATCCACGGAGTCACAAAAAAAGAGGCGGCTGAAAAGATCATCAGCGATACCGGCGGCACTACACCCTCCCAGGAGAAGCGGCAAAAGATCGAGCGGGAACAGCAGGCGGACCGTAAGGGCGTCAAAAAAGAAAAGCCACCGGCACAAATACCGATCCCGGAGGCCGAACGCGAGAGCCTTGTCCGTACCCTGGAAAACGACTTTTTCAGGGAGAAGTACGGGGAATTCACCGCCGGATATACATACAAGACTATGGCGGGCGACTGGGCATTTGTGGGGGCGCGTTTCGAGCGGAAACAGGTTGATGCAGAAGGCCGGGAATACATCGAAAAAAACGTGGTGCCGTTCTATTTCACAACAACGGGAAAATGGAAAAACGCTCTGCCTCCGCTACCTGGGAAATTGCCGTTGTACAAGATAGACGAGTTCGGGGCGATGAAGAAAAAAACCGGGGCGCGCTTCCTCATCGTCGAGGGCGAGAAATGCGCACAGGTGATGGTCCCCGGCTGGATCGTCGTCTCGTGGGTCGGCGGCACGAATAAGGTTCATCTATCCGACTTTTCACCCCTGGCTGATTACCCGGTAGCGATATGGCCGGATCATGACACACAAATAGACAAAGAGACGGGCCTGCCTCTCCCTGACGTAGAGCAGCCAGGAATAAAGGCCGCACTCTCAATCCGGGAAGCTCTGCCACACGCTCAGATTATGGATGTGCGGGACCGCCCGGGGGACGGCTGGGACATCGCCGACGCTGCCGAGAGCATGTCGCCGGAGGAGTTGGCCGCGTATGTAGAGACCTGCCCGCGACTATTCGAGGAAATGCCCTGGGAGCCATACGACGCATTCCGGCAGTTCGTCGCGGATCGCTACGAGGACCGAAACCTCGAACACATAGACGGTCTGTTTTGGGAGTACAAGGCGGACGCGCATTGCTGGCGCGAGGTGATGCAGACTAATATTAAGACAGATATTCTGTGGTGGATGGAACAGAAAAAGATTGTGAAATTCCTCCAGAACAACGCCAAGGCGGTGCATACATTCCTGAAAAATACCGCGTCTCACCTCGAATTTTATTCCACCGGTTATTCGGGGAGAAATCCGTTCAAGGAATCGGCCATCATGCCATATATCCATTTTATGAACGGGGCTGTTGAGATCAAAAAAACCGGTGTGAAATTCCATGAACGTGCCCAGGACAATGAAGATTTTTTCCGGCGATTATACCCGGTGCATTGTCTTGATTTTGATTTTCATCCCGAGGCCTACGAAGGTGCCCCACTGTCGGAAACGGCACCGGCATTCCATTTTTATCTGCGGGAACTCATCCCGCCCGAGGACCGGAGGCGGTCGGACTACGAGGAGCAATTGCAACTCACCATTGATTTTTTCAGCCAGATAATTGCTTACGCTATCAACCCGATAAAAAAAGAGCCGTACTTTTTCGCATTGTATGGAGCACAGAGGGCCGGGAAATCGTTTTTTATTGATATCCTCGAACAGCTCATAGGGCAGCAGTTTTTCGTGAAGCGACCGACCTCGGATATGATCGGCAATCGCTTTGCAACGTCTGATTTGTGGGGTGCAAAAGTGTTCGTGGACGATGACGTGGAGAGCAACCTGAAGCTGCCAGACGCGTTTATAAAAAACAACTCAGGGAATAAAGGGATCACGGTCGAGCGCAAGCACATGACGCCGGTGCATGGAGTAAAAATATCCGTGGCGATGTTTTTTCTATCCAATCACAATTTTAAAATATCTGGCGGTGCTGAAGGACTTGCCCGGCGATTTGTATATGTGCCATTTGATCGGGAAATCAAAAACCCGGACGTGTATCTGCTGGACAAAATTTGCGGGAAAGAGCCGAAAGACTTTGAGAGCGGCGACGCGGTGGGGCAAACCTTCGATGAGCGCCCGGCTATTATCGGCATGGCCCTGAGAGGATGGGAACTTTTCAGGAAAAATAATTATCGATTTGTAATGCCGGACTGGATCAAGCGAGAGCGTGACAAGTGGCTCATGGAGTCGTCGAGCGTGTCGCAGTGGTTTTATGAGGAATTCCTCGATAGCTACAAAAGCGACCGGATCAGCAGAAAGGAATTTTATGATCAATATAAATCATGGTGTGACGAAGAAGGCCGCAAGGCCATGGGGAAAATCAAGTTTTTTGAGGAAGCCAGGCGGACACGACGAATCAAGGAGATTAAGGGGAATATGGACCGGTACGTGGAGATATTGTCAGACATTGACGATACTCCGAGCGACGAAAAATTGCAGGAAGAAATACCGTTTTAATAATGAGCGGAAATGTAACAGGAGGAAGACATGAAACAGATTGTACGAAAAAGACCGTGGCGACTCGGTGAAGGTGATGAACTATTCGATCGCAAGACAGGACAGTGGTATCCAGTAAAAGGCTCGTCGATATCTTCGCGGCACACAGGAGCCACTCAATCAATTGACTGGATATATATTGATGGCGCGGCTTACGGGTATAAGGCGCTATGTATACGTTTTGACAGAGATCATCGGGGGCTCGTGGTGCGGGTAGATGCGAAAGAGTAAAAAAATTTAATTTTTTGAAAAAAAATGCTTGACATGTACGTACAAATGACGTACATTCATAATATAACAAATTAACAACCGGCGGGTTTAAAACGCAGGAGGCTTACATGAAACACCCTCAATACAAATCACCCAAAGGCCAAGTTTACACATGCGTAGCATGGGCCATCGACTTCGGTCGTACCAACTGGGAATGGTACGGATTCGAGAAAGAAGATGGAAACATCTATTTCGGGTTCGTCCATGGTTTTGAGGATGAGTTCGGTTACTTTTCAGCCGACGAGCTGAGAGAGAACGGGATCAAGTTAATCACTGATCCCAGGGAGCTGAATCAAATAGCTCCTCCGATCGGGTGGGACTTTGCCTGAGAAAAAGGGGGGCCGCAAGGCCCCCCACTCAGAAAAAATATAATAAGGGGGATCGGGTTATGAAAATGAAATATGATTACTACACGCAAACAGACGGTTTTCCGGAAGCAAAAATTACTCTTTCGCAAGCACTCAATATTGCAAAGCGTTTTGGGATGAAAAAAGAAGAAGCGAAAGAGCTTTTACAAGACCCCAGCGAGGGAGACATTGAATTTAAAACTATATGTAATGGTTTCGAGCGGTCAATTTCAATATGGGCCGAGGAAGCGATGAATTATTGATCACCATCAGCCGCCCGCCGGAATATCCGGCGGGCTTATCTCGGGAGAACATAATGGAACTTGTAAAACGACACACTGTAAGCGATATATTCCAAATCAAAGTCGAGCTGCTGCGACAGATCGGAGACCTGCAAAAACTCAATAACGCCATAGACGAGGGGTATAAAAAGCTGGATGGATATTCCCCGTTGAGGCTCGAAAATCGCTTCGACAACTATGATAAGAATCGAGAGGAAAAGCACGTTGACCGGACCTGCTGGCTGTATCTGATCAAACTTTTCGAGCTGCAAAAATACATGCTTTGTACGGACTACGAGAAAATGATGGAGGATATCGACCGGTTTAACTTCCCAGTGTTCACGGTTGAAAACGCCGAGGGATATCTGGGCAGCCTGAAAGACATCATTTACAATAATGTCCGCGAAATGATGCGGTCAGTATTCGAGCGGATCACCGACAGTCATTATTATACTGGCAACGGGTTCAGGGGCCGGGCTGAAAAGAAGCGGAATAATAACGGGATCGACAAGCATTTCATTATAACGACTTACGATTATTCCCGTGTATTTGAGTACTGGAGAAGGGGGCCGTCCATTACAGACGATCTTGAAAAACTATGTTACATTCTTAACGGGGAGACGCTGCCAAAAGAAACAATCATGCAGCAGTTTAACCGATTCGAGCCGGACACGACGGCCGAGAATAAGTATTTTAAAATTAAGATTTGCAAAAATGGAAACACTCACTACTGGATCAAAGAGTCAACCAGGAAAAAATTAAATCTTTATGGCGCGGACCCTTCCAGTATAGGCGAGGGGATGAAAATAAAAGTTTTCCAGAATTGATATTTTTTTAAATTTCAGAAAAAAAGTTGTTGACAAGTGCGCCATTTGTACGTACATTATAAACATAAGATAACGAACGGCGGTTCTAAAACGCAGGAGAAAAGCATGAAACAGTTCAAAATCATCCGCGAAGTTACTCTCAAATACAAGACAGGAGAAAGAGTCCGTGAATACAAAATGGGCTCTCCTGAAGCGGTCTTCAATTTTCTGAAAGATAAAATTGGCGACGAAGCTCAAGAAAACATGGTTGCCCTTTATATTAACAACAAAAATGAGCTTCAAAGCTGGGCGCTTGTATCTCGCGGAACGATATCTGAAACAATCGTTCATCCGAGAGAAGTCTTTAAATGTGCCCTTCTCTCTAATGCCAGCGCCGTGATCATGGTCCACAATCACCCATCAGGGCACCTGAAACCCAGCATGGAAGATATTAACGCTACAAAGAGGATCAACGAAGCCGGGATGCTTCTTGGAATTCCGCTTCTCGATCATATAATCATCAGCAGCGAGGGCTTTTACTCGATGAGACAAGAAGCCTTTCTGTAGAACACCGGCCCCCGCTCCGGCGGGGGCTTAAACCCAAAAAAGGAGGAGGCCATGAATAAAATACGAGATACCAAAGACAATGAGATAATCAACAGCATAAAACGCCTTGACCGGATCGGAGCAGAGGACAGCAAGGCGATACAGAAAATTAAAGACGCAGCTCTGAACGTTGCGCGGTACGTGGTGGCAAATAGGCTGCTGGATCGGTTGCCAGGCTTCACAATCTACGGGGACACGCTGATCGATCCCCACGGGAAACCGATCGGGCGCGATATGACCAGGGAGACGGCACTCGATTTTTCCAGGGTGATCCACCAGGTGAAACTATTACCAGGAGGAGACCATGGCGAAGACGAAGAATGAAACCAATAAAAGCGACAGCAGAAAAGAAGGCCGATTATATCTGCGGTGCTCCGAGGAGATGAAGGCCAGGCTCCAGGAGATCGCCGACAGCGAAAACCGGAGCCTGACGAACTATATCGAGACGGTGCTGAAAGACAAGATTGTCAGGTATGAGGCTGAGAAGAAAAAGAAATAATGATCTTGACATTTTAAAAGTGCATGCTCTTTATTTAATAAATAAATCAAGAGGAGAAAACTAAAATGCTCAATTTAATCAGATTTATAAAAGACAATAAAGAAGACTACGAAAAGCTCAAAAATATTGAAAGTGAAAAACGAGCCATTGCGAATAGATTTATTAACAAGGCCCTCGAATGGTTGAAACCATTAGAACAGCAAGGGCTTATAAGTATATCAGTCAAGAATGAAAAATGCAAACACGATCTCGATTTAATTGATTTTGGCGTTAAGGCATTGGGAAAAACTATCTGGATAAGACAGATTACATCTCCAGAAGTTTTCGAAATAAGAATCGGTCAAACATCAATTTTTTATAAAGATGGTATATGGATACACCCGGAAAGGGGGGCACATGAAGTCAACGAAGATGTTTTTGATGAAATTTTAGTAGATGAGCTAATGAATTAAATTTGTCAAATAATCAAGCCCTATTTCCTCCACCCTCTCAAAATCTCCATGACGCCCCGGCGGACCCCCTCCGGGGCCTTGCTATATAATCGCAGTAGCTCCTGTTCTTCCTGGGAGAGATGCGCCTGCCCGAACAGATCGGTGAGATCGAGACCGAGAGCATCAAGGTATTGAATTATCCCGTCAAAGGGCGGTTGAGGTGAGCTTTCCCATATCGACACTGTCGCCTGGGTGACGCCTGTTTTACCAGCGACATCTTTCTGGTTCAATCCGGCCTGTTTTCTCAACTCCTGGAGGGCCTTTCCGTAATGAACATCTTTCCCGTTCTTTCTCGCTCCCATGCAAAAACCAATTGCATATAACGTCGGACAGTCAACCATATAAAAATAAAAATATACCAATTAAATAAACATATTTAATAAACATGGGAAAATATAAAGAAAATTTATATGACAGCCCGATGGGGCTGCAAGAGAATGACGGCATGAGCACGGGCGGGAAAAATAAAGGGCGCAGACGGGGCGATGATGTATTCAATCTCACACAGGATCACCAGTTTTTTGAGATGGCGACAATTGTTATTCATCGAGATGGCGTTTTTCTGTGGGCGTCCAGGCAGGCAGAACTCATTCTCGGCGGGCCTGTAACTGGGCGGCACGTGCGGGATCATGTCGGAGAGGAATTTCACAGCCTCATGGACCTGGTCCTCGGGCGTATCCTGGCGACTGGACGATCCGGCCCAGAATCGACGATTCGCTATATATCATTATCCGGGGAATCGCTATACATCCACATGGCGTCGTACCCGGTAATCTGGCAAGGGGAGCCTGCAATACTATCAATCGGAACCGACAAATCGGACATTCAAGCGATGGCAGCATTTATCTTTGAGTTGCTGGCAGTGAAACTATCGCCGCGCGAGATGGAATTCATGATCCTGCGTGCGCGAAAATGGAGCTACGGGGATATCTCCCAGGAGTGGGGCGTCGACCGGTTGGCCGTGAAGAATTACAAGGGAATTATCAAGGGGAAATTAAAGACCGATGCCGAGGGATATGAGCAGACAATCGAGTTCGTCAGACTGCATCTATTCTATACGCGCGCGGAGATTCCGCCAGAACAACCATGCTAAACATTTGTGTGTTCACATGAATCCGTGTGACCTTTTTTTTCCGCCCGATCGGATTAATTTTTTGACAACGTAATACAATTATACAATATTGGTGCATGCGTTACAGTAGCGTGTAATGAGTCGGGAGGGCGATAAAATCCAATAAAGGGATAAAGGAGGATCATGTTGAGAGCAGAACAGAAAAAGAATTCAATCAGGCAGCGCCCAGGGAGGGGGGCAGCCAGTAGAACAGAGAAGGCGGCAAAGATCGTGAAGGCTGTTAAGGCCGTAAAAAAAGACGCCGAGAGAGAGAGGCGTCTTTCAAAAAAGAAACGGGGGCTAATGCTGCAACTGGCTCAATCATTAGAAAAATTAAATCATAACTGAATACCAAGAGTTCGATTCTTGTCGTAAAACGTCTCAATGGTCTGTATGAGCAATTCAAACAGGCCATTGTGTTTTTCGGGGAGTTTGTCAAATGCACGAGCCAGCCTTACAGCCTCTTCAGACATTTTCAAGTATTTTGCAATTTGTTCATCTGTAAATAAAAGACGGATCGGTTCTACGCCTAAAGCCTCCGCAGCCATTTCGATAGTTTCAGTATTTAAATGATGCCGTCCTGTTATTTGAGAAATATTACTCTCGGACCTCTTCATTCGTTTGGCCATTTCTCCACGAGATACCCCATATTCCGACATGACCTCTGCAATTCGATCTCCGTAGTTCATTATCACCCCTCAATAAAATATTCATTATGTAATATTTAAATACAAATAATATCAATATATCAATATTGTAATATATATCGGAAAGAAACAACTATATTTTTAACTTTTTTTAAAAATAATGTTGACAAAAGCAATAAAATAGCAACAATGTGACGTAATCAGTAACGAAATAAACACAATAAACCGGGAGGGGCCAAGGTGAGCAAGACACATTTGGGACTTTATGTGGAATCGGTCGACAAGGATGATTTTCAGCAAATCGTCCGCGAAGAAAAGGCCAAGGACAAAAATCAGGATCACGGGAGCATCTTTCGCAACATGCTGAAAATATTTAAAGAAACAAGGGAAAGTTAATATGTTCGGCGGCAAAATAAAAAACCTGCGCAAAGATGCAGGTTTGAGTCAGAAAGACTGTGCGAGAATTACCGGGGTAAGCCAGTCAACAATATCAACCACTGAAAAATCAACATGGCCCGATTCCGAGTATGTAGGTAAACTGTGTGCCCACTTGAACAAGCCGCTGGGAGAATTTTGGGACAACGAAAGTCGATCTGGCAAAGCGGAAATGTCCCCTGCATCCCTTACCCAAAAACTCGAATCTTTCCCCGAGGATAAGCAAAAAAAACTGATCCAGATATTCAACGACATTATGGATTCAATCAGAGGGTAAAGTAATGAACGCACTACAAATATTTAACTACGAGAATAAAGAAGTCCGTACGGTGATGGTCGACGACGAGTTGTTTTTTGTGGCGAAGGATGTATGCGACGTGCTGGGAATAGATGATGTGAGGCAGGCGGTTGAGCGTATTGATTGTGATGATAAGCTGACTGGTAAAATATACCACTCAGGTCAGAATCGTGAGATGTGGATCATCAATGAATCCGGGTTGTATTCTCTCATTCTGCGATCCAATAAGCCCGAAGCCCGCCGGTTCAAAAAATGGGTCACATCGGAGGTTCTCCCGTCCATCCGCAAAACCGGCTCCTATTCAATTACCGGTGACACTCGAAAACTCATGGCCCTGGCACTCATCGAGGCTGACAAAATCATCAAAGAGCAGGCTCCAAAGGTCGAGGCGTTCGACACATTTATGGATGCCGATAATGCCCTGGATATGGCTACCGTTGCCGGGTTGTTTGGTCTCGGTCGTAATAACTTCATGAAAATGCTGCGGGTCGCTCATATACTCAAAAAAGACAACACTCCATATGTTGATTATCTGCACCATTTCAAGCCAGTGTTAAAGTCTATCACCAAGGGCGACATTATCGAAAACGTGCCTGTGACTCTGTTCAGGCCGTCCGGCGTGGAGTATGTAATGAGGCGTTTCAACCTGCAATTAGTCAAACAGCCGCTTTTGTCCTTCGACAAGAAAGAAAAATCCAATCAACAGGAGGCCTGTCAATGATGTCCATGTTCTATCTCGGTCTTATTCTCGGCATTATTGCCGGTGTGCTTCTCGGACTCCTTCTTGCCGGACAGCGGAGAGTCAGGAAGGCGGCGAGTCATGATGTACGAAATGCAAGGTGGGGCGGGTGAGTAAGAAAATGTCAGCTAAAGAACAGGCGGCTCGACGCGCAGCAGAGAGGTCTAGATTTGGGATTTCCTTTGCGGAAAAACTTTACAACCAAATTATGCAAGAGACTACGGGAGGTAAATCAATGCACATACACGAAATCAAAATAAAAAAAGTTAACCGAGGTTTTATCGTTGAGGTCGGATGTCAGACATTCGTTTTTGAGAACGAAAAGAAAATGTTCGACGCCATGGTTGAATATTGGAAAGAGCCGGCGGCAGCAGAAGCGAAGTATTGCGATTTGCCATCAAGCGGGGTGTCATGGGCAGCGACTCCACCGTCTGAAATATAAATAATCATACAGGAGGGTGCCGGATGAATAGCGAAAACTTTATTCAGACGCTTTTAAAAATTGAATCCCTTTGTGACGACTTAACGACAGCAATGATAATTCTCGCTCTCTGTTATGTGATCCTGATTATCGCTCTGCTGTCCTGCTTTTCCAGAGGCGGCAGGGACTATGTGATAACGAGAGACCGGGAAGGAAGAATTTTAGTACTGAGGACTGAATCATGACACAGACAGCAACAACACAGACAGCGAAAAGACCGCAACGCACCACGACACAAGTATGTCCGAAATGCGGCGGAACAATGGAAGCAAAGGGCGAAGAGAAACGCTTTCTGGCAATGTTCGTCTGCCAGGCTTGCGGATTTAAAAGAGTATTGGAGGGCGATCGATGAACACGCTGAATATGCAGAGGATTAACTCACACACCGAACGCCAGGCGATCACGCCGACGATCACGCAGTATCGCACCGGGACGCGCCGGTATGTCTGCCGATCCTGCGGAACACTGGTCGAGCTGGTATATTTGCCAGGGATGCAGTCAGAGACGCGGCAATATTTCCGCAAACTGGCAGAGCACAAATTTTGTTCAAAATGCCATAAGGCATAAAATTAAATCAACTATTAAGGGAGGGGGCTATGAACGTATTATCATTTATTCTCGGGGGAATTTTAATTCCTTTGGTCGTAGCGATGGTGTTGTGCGCCATTGAGGGCGCAAAGTCGTACCTGGCGAAATATGCAAACTGGAAAGACTCAAGCGAGGAATGGGAACGTGACCAGGCGGTGCTGTCAGCAGCATACGAGTATCTGGAAAAGCACGACATGGTAGATGATTTTCATGAATATTTCGACGGGATTAACGGTGAGACCGAAGAAGAATATGAAGAAGAGGAAGAGACAGGGGAAGTTGAGACCGCCGGAACCGTAGCAGATTTGGACGAGAAAGAAATGGCTGAAACTGTTATCGACCTTGATGACGAAGGTGACTCAAGCGGGGCCGCTATAGCCGCACCGGTAGCGGCGAGAGGCAGCAGACGCAAGGCCGGATAATAGGGCGGCACAATGAGCGATACGGTCGTCATCAGTTTTGTGGAGAGGCAAGCATCCGGCCTGTGTCTCACTCCATGCCCGGCAGGGAAGGATTGCAAAGTGAATTCGAAGACATGCCAGGAATGCGGAGACTTCGCCGGGTATGTGTCAGAACGAGAAATAAGGTGCGGAGGGGTCGAATGAATTTTTTCAACGGATTAAAGAACTCGCTCATCGTATCGGCAGCATTATGGATTCTGATTTTTGCCGTCGTGTATATTATCGTAAGGTGATCAAATGAATTTGAAATACACCGACAACTCAAAGCAGTTAATCAAAGAGCTGCGCAAGGTGCACGGCGCACTCGCGGAGGCCGGAGCAGAGTCGCTCAACATGGGAGCCGTGAGGATGGAGCGGAACTACAAAGGGCGACTGCAACGGTTCATCCTGCGGAATAAATACACGATGGGCGCTACGAAGGTCTACAAGGCGAACGCACAGCGGTCCGGTGGTGATTTTCGATCAATAGATAATATCAATGCCTGCGTGGTGGTCCGCAAGCAGAAAGGTGGAAAGGACCACTATTTGAAGGCCCAGGAAGAGGGAAAAACAAAGATCGGCAACCCGAAAACGAAAGGTCGGGTGCCGGTCCCCCTGGACACTGCGAGGATGGGCGGCAGCAGTCGCAGGCCGGTAGCGAGGCCGTACAGGCTGAACGTTGCAGGAGCGCAGACATTGCAGATCGGCGGGCGGCCGTTCGGAACATCGGGCGACGGATTCAACGCACGAGGCGGGGCGCAACGGTGGGCGATACTGTACAAGTACACCGGGCGCAGCGGGAGCGGAAAAGGTAATCAGAAAAAAGGCCAGACTCACGCGGTAGGCCGGTACGGTTGGGACATGAAAAAGCCGTTCATTTTCCAGGGGATGAAAAAGGGACTCGGAATATTTGCGCTGAAGGGCGGCAGAATCAATATGATCCGCACGCTCGAAGCTAGAGCAGTTAAGGTAAAAGCGCGGCATTATTTTGAGGAGTCGCTCAGAGATGTGAAGCCGCAGCAGTTGGAAGCGTATTTTCAAGTCGCAGCGAGGAAGAGGATTAAGAAATAGAGAACATGGCCCCGTGGCGGAATTGGTAGACGTGCCCACAACGTGGGAGGCCCGAAATACAGCGCGCGGGAAATAGGGCTGAGAATGCATGGTTCGAATCCTGCCGGGGCCACAACGCAACGCCCGAGAAAGAGGCAAAAGCGATTAGCCGGGGAGTTGAGATAGTCCGGACGCTCCCCGGCACCATGGGAAGTTCGCATAATGGTAGTGCCCCCGGCTGTAACCCGGCAGGAACGTAAAGTTTGGAGGTTCGAGTCCTTCACTTCCCACATAAAATCCCACCGCAGCCGGATACGCGGAAAGGGTCGCGGAAAGCAGCGTAAGAGAGTCGCCACGGCTCGAATCCTCGGAGAGGGGTAACGCTGAGTGGACGCCGCTGTTTAAACCGGTAGTCCGGGGGAGGAGTCCAGGGGCTTAGATGACCCGACGAATCCCCCGGCAACATAAAACGGACACGATCACGCAGTACCAGATCAAAACGGGAGGGCTTACATGATAACCAAAAGGATGAAAATTTCTTTCGCCGTACCCATGGCCGGGGACAGCGAAAAAGTGGCGATATACTCCAAGGAGACCACGCATGAGGGAGAACTGAGCCACGATGATATTGCCGACCATATCCGGCAAGAACTCGCAGAGATCGGAAAGACGTTCGGAAAGGCGCGGGTGTTCAGTATCCTCTTTTTCGACGAACAAAGGCCGGTAATGATGCAATGAACATCGAGGAGCGAGAAAAGTCAATGTTCGAGCTGTTGAGGATGGCATCTTTACGGCTCGGCAGTGGACACCCCATTCTGGCGGGATCTCTGGCACACCGGGAGATCGACACGGTATTGGAGGCCGTGACGGCAGCGAGGAGAGAGGAGGCCGGGAGCGGCAACGCGGTGAGAGGTGCGAGCGGTGCGATTGTGAGGGTGTAGAGGAGAGAAAACAAGGCAGGCTGGGCGTGGCAAGGCCGGGCGAGGAACAAGGAGCGGAGCGCGGCGCTTAAAACGCGCAAATAAAAATAGGAGCAACCCACATGCCCACCATCACCCGACACCCTGAACTCGAAGCGGCCCCGGACCGGCTGTCACTCACACCGCCGGGGGACGGCTTCGAAGGGTTCGCGGCCTCATATCCTTGCGAGTGCGGCCGGGGAGTGGTGCTGATCCGGGAGGGCAAGCCCCGGAGGTTGCAAAAGTGTTTCGAGTGCAGCATGCGGATCATTGAAATATAGTGAATATAACAGGAGTGTAGAATGGCAAGAGACCTTAACAGAACAATTCTCATCGGCAATCTCGTGAAAGACCCGGAGGCCGGTTTCACGCCGAACGGCTCCCCGCTGACCAATTTCACGATTGCCAGCAATGACGAGTGGGGGACCGGCGATCAAAAACAGGAGCACGTTTCATATTTTGATATCGTTGCATGGGGCAAGGTCGGTGAGGTAGTGGCGAAATACTGCAAAAAGGGCTCAAAGGTCAGCATCGAGGCGAAGCTCAAACAGGAACGCTGGCAGAATAGTGACGGAAAAACCTGGTCGAGGATTGTGATCACGGCCGAAACGGTGCAATTTTTAACACCAAAAAAAGACGACTTCGAAAACAATATTCCGGTTTAAGGAGAGGAGGCAACCCGATGAACACGAAACTCGATAAAGACATGTGCAATGTAGACGATTCTATCGTCTGCAAGATGTGCGGGAATTACCCTGCTACAACGCCGACTGGACTGTATTGTGTCCGGTGCAATTTAACACTGCCGAAAGGATTTACCAGGCCGGTAGGGAAGTCATGAAAACCGAGGCGCTTATCCAGATCGAACTTGTCAATTGGCTGTCCGCCAATGCCCGACGGTATGGATTCTTTTTCTTTTCAATACCGAATGAGGGGTTTATGAAGTCCCGTACCGTGGGGAGGTTTGACGTACATCGAAAATTTGTCTACGCGCTTCTCGCAGTACTGAAAAAAATGGGACTGACTCCTGGAGTGCCGGACCTGTGTATCGTGTACCAGGGAGAGGCGTATTTTCTGGAGGTAAAAAACGAGGATGGACGCCTCACGGGATCGCAGCCGGTTGTCCATGAGCGTTTACGGGAGGTCGGTTGCCCTGTGTGTGTGGTCCGAACGTTAGACGACATGGAAATGCAGCTCAGAGAGTGGGGGATTGTAGGATGAAGCGCGACGACCGAGTAGTCACGCCTGCCGGACCGGGGACGATCATCGGAATTGATCTACCGGATAGCAGGAGGGCACGGCGGTATGTGGTAAGACTGGACGGTGCCGAGGACTGGGAGGAAGGATTCAATTTCGACCCGTGTTATTTTGAGAGTGAATTGAGGAGCGAGTGAACGTGAGCAAATTAAAACATACGCCGGGGCCGTGGGAAATTGCTGGAGCATATAATCAATTTATTTCCGGTTCTTATAGCGATGAATCGGATTCACTTATCGGAGAGGTATTTGGAAGAATTGGCAATGTTCCGTCTATGGGAGATTGGCAAGCTAATATTCGCCTGATTCTTGCCGCGCCGGATATGCTGGAAGCACTAATCGAAACAAGACGAATATTACTGTCAGAAAATAATGCCATTATTGACACAATATGGAGAACAGACACCGAAACTCTCGTTGATTATATTGACGATGTCATCGAATGCGCCACTGGCCTCTCCATCGAGGAGGTGCTCTCTTGATCACCCTCCGCCCATATCAGACCGAGGCCCGGTACCAGATCAACACCCTGGCGAACGCCGGACGGAATCCGCTGTTCGTATCCGGGACCGGTACCGGGAAGACGAAGACCTCCACGGTCACTATCGCCGACCGCATCAAGCTCGGCGGGCGGGTATTTGTACTCGCTCCTCAGATTGAGATTTTCAGCCAGTGGGTCGTCGAACTCTCACGCGCTGGCCTAAACCCCGGCTATATAAACGACAAGGGAATCAGAGGCAGGAACCGCGATGTGTATGTGTGCATGCCGCTGTCCCTGGCGAACCTGCTGCCATACACCCCGGAGAAAACCGGACCGACGGAGATATGGACAGATGAGGCACATCACTCGCTGGCATCCTCCTGGGAGTCGATATACACCCACTTCGACCGAGCGCAGCGCGTAGGCCTCACCGCGACGCCGTACCGGATGGACAACCGTCCTCTTGGCGACTGGTACACAGATATTGTGCAGACGATCACGCCACGGCAGGCAATCGACGCAGGGTATCTCGCAGAGCCTCTCGTGATCGTGCCGGAGGAGTACCGTCTTACCGTGCCGATCAATCGCGGGGATATTCCGCCAGAGGTGCAGGCCGACGCCCTGGGGGAACCGCGTGTAATCGGCGATATGATAGGCCGATATGGTGATATTTTCGGAGGACTACCGGTCCTTGTGGCGTGCGCGACACATGAGCACGCGAAACAGATCACGGCGGCATTCAACGCAGCGGGCTGGAAATTCGAGCACATTCACAGCGGACTCTCAGAGGTTGATCGCGCCCGGATGCTCTCGGCGATCCGCACGGGGAAATTAAACGGCCTATGCACTGTGGGGATCGGCATCGAGGGCATGGATATACCCGGCCTGTACGGGCTGATCTGGATGCGGCGGACCATGAGTCTGACGATATATCTGCAATTTATCGGTCGTATTCTTCGCCCCTTACCGGGTAAAAAATACGGCATTATTCTCGACGGCGTAGGGAATACCTTTATCCACGGACGGCCTGATATGGATCGGAAGTGGTCCCTCTCCACTGGTTACGAGCCACAGGATGAGAGCGAGACGGCACCGACAATGCGTCTGTGTCCTGCCTGCGGGGTGATGAATAGTGTGGGAAATATAATATGCCATCTGTGCGGGATCGAACTTGACGGGGATGCTGCCGACGCTATACGGGCGAAAAAGAAACGGGGCTTTCCGGCGATGGTAGACGGCCGACTTGTAGTACTGAACGAGGAAGCACAGGAGCGACGGGCCGAGGACATCCGAGAGAAACTGGCAGCACAACGGGCGGCAAGTGGAGAAGCGCAGGGAACGGTCGCGGGGACCGGTGGAGCGGAGCCGGTGGAGTTGTCCAAGGCCGAGAAAGTGAACATTCTCAGCAAGGGATTGACCGGGCGGGACACAAAGAGCCTGTTCCGGGAGACGTTAAAAGAATTCGTATAACGGAGGGAAAAAGTGAGTATTGAATATTATCATGGGACAGAAGGTCCGACAATCAACATCGAATCGCATCAGGACTTAATTAACGCGCTCGATATCCTGCATACTCAGTGCATGGATAATTTACCGGAAGATTCTATTGCAACGACAGTACTTGTAAACGCCATGGAAGCATTGTCGATGGAACATGATATCTATCCGGAATAACTATCAACAGGAGGGTTCTATGGCAACAAAAGCAGTAAAGGCAGCAAACACGAAGGGCATCAAGAAGGGATCGGCGGTATGGTTTCGCACCAGGAACGGCGGGCCATTTATGGGTGAAGTGGTCGGGATAGTACAGCCTTACGATTTGCCCGATCTTCGTGCGAAAGGCGTGCGTGATCTGAAAATGCTCGGTTTCAACAAAATGATGCAGACGGGCGGACGGGATCACAAATCTTTTCTCGTGTCCTGCGGTGGATTTCTGTACTGGCCGAAGGTCAGCACGATTCAGGTGGTGTAGTCAGTAGCTATTTACAGCCCCCACGAGGGGGCAACGGCGCGGTGGCGGAATTGGTAGACGCACGAAAGACAGTTCACTCCGGTTTGACGGTCAAATGGATTTCGTTCCGATATGCAGTGCACGGTTTATCGGATGCAGGTCCGAATCCTGCCCGCGCCACATCAATATTTAGAGGAGGGAAAATCGGTGATTAACGAAATACAAGGACATGCAAAAGAACTCGGCATCGACCTATCTGCGTGGACTGAGCCGAAAAAACGTGTCAAAGACAGAACTCTCGGAGCGACATCACGCAGAAAGAAAACGAAGGCACAGCGTCAAGCAAGGAAAATTCAGAGGAGGAAATCATGATAACCGAACTCGAATTAACCGAACTACTTCAAAAGGTATGGCGGACCGAGCCTTTCTCACTTACCTATACGGGCAAGAAGCACAAAAAGATCGATGGCCTGTACCGCCCAGAGTTGCGGGAAATAGTGATCAATAACCGGAATTTCAGCAACGACACGGAATTGATCTACACCGCCCTTCATGAGTACGCCCACCATGTTCAAAACACGGTGTACTTCATGAAAAGCAATCCCCACGACACGGAATTCTGGCGGATATTTCACGAGCTGCTCTTCGAGGCGGAAAAGATCGGCGTCTATAAAAACGCTGTGCGCGGTGAGTTTAAAAACACATTCGATCTGCTGCTCGAAGTGAATGAGAAATTCAATGCCGCTATGATGGAATTTTTTCTGTCAATGGAAAATCTCAAGGAAGTCATGGGGCCGGAGAATATCAATCAATTCACCGATGCATGTGAACGTTGCTTAAAGCTCCCCAGGGGCGAGGCGAAAAAGATATCCGCACTGGCACGACTCGGAGAGACGGGATTTCAATACAATGTAATGATGAAGCTCGCCGGGATGAAGGACATCAGCGGCCCAGCCCTCGACAAGCTCAGATTTGAGAAGCCCGGACAACCCGCTGATCCCGCAGAGTCTATATCATATGAGATATTCAAGCACATGCACGCAGGGCAGAAATATGAGACCGAACTCGAATATCTCAAAGACCTGAAAGAAAAGGTCGGCAATGCAGTCGAGCGCGGCAAAGAGAAGGTGCTCCGTTTGGCGGCAAAGATCGGCAGGCTTATGCGGGGCAGGAATATTGAGGAGGTGGGAGCATGAGCAAACTACTGACACGACAGGACGTCATTGATACTGGTTAAAGCAACCGAAGGAAATTTTAAATAGTTACGTTTGTTCAAACTGCAGGGACATCTTAATGACCGAAGATCATAAAATCTATAAATGTAAAAATCCTGAATGTGCAAACTGTGATTTAGAAATAGTCAGCAAGGAGGGCCGGGCATGAGCGACCTAATCAGACTGAAAAAGAAGCAATTTAATTTTGACCAGGTTTGTTTTGTTGCCAGCGTTATTGATCTGTCGCTTGCCGAAATAAAACCGGTCTTTAGATTTATTTGCAGTACCGGTAAAGATATTGTCGCTACAGATGCGAAGCGTCTTTTTATCGCAGCGTGTGAAATGCCTGAAGGATATTATGAACTAATAAAACGAACAAAAAGTGAAATCATCCTACACAAGACGGAGACGGAAGTAAATTTTCCCAACTGGCAAGCGGTTATTCCTGAAAAGTATGAGACATGGACATCGCATAGATACATGCCCAGTATAAGAGAATCCAGTTATGCCCGTCTGTCAAGAAAACTCCCCGATCAAATAGGGCTGAGCTATCGAATGCTCCATGAATTATGCGTATGCGGCATCTTTTGGAAAGTTTTCATACCGCCTGAAGAGAGCCAGTATGCTCCCATTCCATTCGAGAGCACCTCGGTCATCAACGACAGAGTGTTATTCAAGGCTTTTATCATGCCTTTAAAACTGAGAGAGGACGATTAAATGATCAACCTCCAATACATAACCGACTTTTATAAATCACGCGGTGGCAGGATCGGCGCGTCGGACGTGCCAGCCCTGATCCCTCACCCGGACCGACCGAACGAGTCTCTCGCTGGATACGGGCAGACCGCCATCACTCTGTATGAGGAGAAGGTAGGCCTCAGACAGAGGGAGCCTGCCGGGTTCGCGGCTGAGATGGGTCACTTTTTGGAGCCGAAGGCGCTGAGCGAGTTCATAAGAGATTTCGGGGGGCCTGTGTTTGACGGTTTTGGTATAGTGGGTGCGGATGTGCAGAAAGACGGCGTTCAATTTTCTTCGTCTATTGCTGACCAATTTTTCCGGGGCTTCATGCTCTGCGAACTGGACCGCGTGGGGAAAAAGACTCTCGACTGCCGGCCTTTTAACACGACGCCTTTCAGACATCACACTGAGGCCTTGACCGAGTTCGGCGTGGCCCACGCGGACTGTGTGTATGACGCCTCTCCCTTTTTGCAACATGTAGTCGAAATGGAAAAAAAAGAGGGTTTGTGGCAGTATAAGGCCCACGGTTTAACCGTCGATTTCTCAAAGCCCTTCCTCATCGAGGCAAAATCTGCCCGGTACTGGACCGTCAAGGCCCGCTCTCGTGACCGGTTCGCCGGGTATGACCTCGATCTCAAAGAGTGGCAGGGCATCCCGTTGAAACACTATTTTCAACTGCAATATCAAATGGCTCTGTACGACGTAGACGTTGCCTATCTCTCACTGATTTTCGACACATCGGAAAAGCGGTATTGGAAAATCAAGGCGAATAAAAAGCACCAGGCTGAACTCCTGGAGCTGGCCTCACTCATGCACCGGGCTATCAAGCTCAAACAGCCGCCGCGTGAGCTGGCAATGAACGCGGCAGATATCCGCAAGTTATACCCGGAAATCCAGGAGGATTTCACCGAGTTGACGGGGGATGAACTGACCCGCGCTGTGGACTTGTCAAAGGCGTACCGCAAGGCCGATGACCAGGAGAAAGCCTGGAAGCGGAAAAAAGATGACGCTCTCGATGCAGTTTCCATCCTGATGAAAGATCAACGGGAAATCAAGGGACTTATCACGGGCCCTGACGGTGTGCAGGAATTGAAAACAATTGCACGCTGGAAATCTACCGGCGGCGGTGAGCGGATTATGGGGCTGAAAGACATGGTGGAGGCGGACCCGGCAGCGGTGAAGTATCTGCGGCGGAAAAAGCTGATCAAAAAAGCGGAGAGCAATGACAAGCCGGATATAAAATTGAAGATGGAGGATTGAGAGATGAGTTACCAAAAGAACGACGGCGGACCGGCGTTTCCGGGAATAAACAAGGCTGAGATAAATAACGAAGGAACGTTTTCTATGAGTGGTGATGATGGCATGTCACTGCGTGACTACTTCATTGCTCATGCACCGGCAGAACCGCAACCGTGGTTTACGCCGATCATGGATATTAAAAGGCCACAACCTCACTTTGATTCCAGTCGCTCCGGTAACTGTCTTAACAGGATGGCTCTCGATAGTTGGGATAATGAATACGACAAACAGAGACACCTTCAATGGCCGGTAGCATGGGCCGACGCCATGCTCGCTGCGAGGGGGGAATAAATCATGGACGAAAACCAGAAACGACCTGAACCGACTCCAAATCCGCCAGAAATCTTAATTCACGGCATACCATACAACGGGGAACCGTTGGTCAGATATTCCGATGTCGCCAAATATACCGGACTTTCGGAGGGATGTTTGCGGACTTTGGTGTCAAAAAATCAAATACCACATTATAAGATCGGAAAGCCGGTCCGATTCCGGATGTCCGAAATTGATAAGTGGCTGGCAAATCGGAAGCAAGGATATACGGCAAAAAAATAATAAGGGAGGGAAAAAGATGTTTGGTGAAAAGAAACAAGGGACTGCGGCCCTACTGCGCGAAATGGAGTGGCCAGAGCCTCCAGAACCGAAAGACGCATTTTGCATGTGCGTAGAGGACATTTGTCAGGCGTTCGCCGTCTTCGGCGATGAACCCGGAGTAATCCCGGCGTTTGAGAAGTGCATCGATCATCTTATCGAACAAGGAAGGTTCGTGATTGAGAGAGAAAGATTTATTATGCAGAATCCACCGAGTTATATGACAGACCCGGTGTAGACATAAAACAGGACGAAGGGAGGGAGTAAGGTGAGAAAAGAAAGAGTTAAAGCAGTCAGGGCGGCATTCGAGCGTATACACGGATTTTTGCCGACGCAGAGAGATACGAGCATGTATAAATACTATTGGCGGAAATGGAAGAAAGAAAGGAGGGGGCGATGAGCGGGAATGACAAACAGCACTATCACGAGTCCTGCCGGATGTGGATCGAACAACAGATAAAAAACATTGAGGTCGAAAAGACAAGAAGAATCCACGCGGAGGGCATTATAAAACTGCATCTCGATGAAATACAATTGATCGACAGGCGGATAAATTTTGAGAAGCGGCAAACGCTCGAATTTATCAATAGCAACCCGGAAATAAAGATCAAAAAATCAATCATTAAAAAATTGAGAGGCGAACAATGACGAAAACATACACTCTTTATTCAATCGCCTGTCCCCGCTGCGGAGTCCCTGTAAAATGGAATCAAGTGCGATGGATTAAAGATGACTACGGGAACCCGAACGCGGGAAAATCGTGGATTGTCTGCAAGTGCGGACATGAATACAGTCACGACTCCCTGCCGGAGATAGTCGAAAAATTCTACAGCGCAAGAGAGTCAATCCATAAAATGAAGGATTTTGTCGAGGTTGTACTCGGCGAACCATGGATAGAAGAAATCAGGAGGGAACAATGACAACAGCAACCAAGACCCCGATGTGCTGCGGACAGGCTGCGAAGGGTGAAAAGAAGAGCGACGTATTTGTGTTCCGTTGCCAAAAATGCGGCAAATCCGCCCAGGGCAAGACCCCGGCAGAGGCGGCGGCAGCGTGGGAGAGTACACAGGGCGGCAGACAGCCGCAGGCGGCACAAACACCCGACGTAATCGTCCCAGCGATCCCCCAGGGGCCGCAGCAACTACAGGCATGGGCATCTGCCCATATGGGCGAGCTCGTCAAAGCATCGGCAGCCTTCATCGAAAAACCCGCAACGGAGCGGATGATTGCAAAAAATATAAACTATGCCGCCCGGACGCTCCCGGCCAAAGTGTGGGAATCTGAAGAGGGCCGGAACTCTGCCATTGAAGCCCTGAAAGAATCATTCTACTATGGGGCCACGATGCCGGACATGGGAAGTCTTATTACCTTCGGGGCCGCCGACGTGGAATTCGTTCCGGCAATCGAGGCTTTCGATTTTGCTCTCACCACCGGAAAAAATGCACCATTTGAATGGATCGCCATTGAACCGGTACACAAAAACGACAAGCGACAAGTTTTTAGAAAAGATGGTAATTTCCACGCTGACTTCGAATATATACCGAACGACAGGGGCCCGGTTGAGGCAATTGTCGTTTATGGGTACGAGCAAAAACGCAAACGTATTGTAGGGGAACTGTACGAGAAGGCCCGCCTCTTGGAAAAGGCAGAGGCTCACAGCTCATCGTATCGGTATTATCTGCAAGATATGGCGTTGGTTAACTACGCCAGAAGCGAGGGAACCATTAAGGCTGAAAACGGGCGGGAGTATGCCGAGAAGACAACTCAAAAAGAGGACAATAAATATTTTCAACAGGATGTCGACGCGTTCAGGGAATCCGAAAAAGCCGGAACACTGAAAAGCGACTCACAAGGGGAATATTGCGTCAGAGAGGTGCCTAAAAAAGGTGGAGGCACGTGGCCCAAAAAAGTCTATCGGAAAGAAGTTGATAATCCAGGTGTTGAAATCAAACGGCTTTATCTCGATGAAATGCACAATCCTTACGAGGGAGGCGACCAGGTAGAGATGTTGAGGAAAGCTGCTGGAAAAACCTTCTTTCGCCCCTGGATGAAACAGCGGAACAGTATGGAAATGGCCGGCGAGTGGACCGAGGAAGAACTCGCAGACGACTCCACCGACACGGTGATCGACCAGGCAATAGGACGCGCAAAGGAGCAGGTGCGGCCCGATAGTGCGCGGGAACCGGCCCTAAAACAACAGGAAGGTATCAAGGACGCGGAATTCGAGGTCGAGGAACCAGAGGCTCCACAGCCGCCATCGCCCGGAAAATTTGACGGGAGGTGATACATGCAAGCCCTGAGAAGTCGGGGCTTCTTTATTGCCAGCCTGCGGATTTCGCGTCCGCAGGTCACTCAAATTGTGAGAAAATAGCGATTCAAGACTGTAAGAAGAACTGTGAGAACAAATACAAAACAATGAAAGACAATGGTTTTGAATATTGACAATAATAAAATCTTTCTTCTTTATTATTAAACAACCATGACGCATAAAAACGGCTTAATGAGAGAAAATCAAAAAAAAGTCCAACTTCGAATCCGCAGGTCGGGGGTTCGAATCCCTCCGGGCGCGAAAGTCGGGACATGTCCGAAGTGGAGACCCCTCAGGGGTAGGAACAAAAGGCAGGTCCTTATATTCTAAAACGTCATAGACGTGGTGAAACGGGGGTATCCAACTGTGTTGTACCCCCTTTTTTATTGTTTCAAAACAGAATAATTAACCATTTCTCCGGTTTTTTCATCCCATAAATAAAGAAAAAGAGATCTGAAGCCTGCGAACAGAGTGACTGGAATGATTTTCTGCAGCTCCGGTATGTCATTATAACACTGTCTCAGCCTGTAATTAGGTATTCTCGGTTTCAGGTGATGTATGTGGTGATATCCGATGCTGCCGGAGAACCACCGAAGAACAGCCGGCAGCCTGTAAAATGAACTTCCTTTCATGGCCGCTTTAACAGGATCCCAGTCACCGGAGTGAGACCAGTATACTTTTTTAAATTGATGCTGAATAAAGAAGAGCCACATTCCGAAAATGCTTGCCAGGGTAATAACGGGCAGGAATACCTTTATGTACGCGGTAACACCCACGGTAAAATAGGCTGCCGTTATAATCAGGGCTATCATTGCATTCGTGAAGATTATACTCATGAGATCTTTTTTCCTCATTCCTTTATGAGGAAGTCTGTATATGATCAGGAAGAGAAACACCGGTGCTATCCCGAAGAGGAAAATCGGATTCCTGAAAATCCTGTATTGAATCTTGACCCACGTTGAAGCTTTACGGTATTCATCTACAGTCATTGTCCATATGTCCCCGGTTCCCCTTTTGTCAAGATTGGAAACGGAGGCGTGATGGATGCCGTGGGACCTCTGCCAGTCGTAGAACGGAGTGAAGGTGATTATACCGCAGATTGTCCCTGTAATGGAGCAGGCGCGTGAACTCTTATAATAAGAGTTATGGCTGCAGTCGTGGAGGAATATGAATATCCGTACTTGAAATCCTGCGGCCGGCAGTGAAAGCAGCAGTAGTGTCCAATAGGGATAGTCCATTATGACCAGGGCAAACATTGCAGCAATGATGGCAAAATATAAGGTGAAAGTAACTAATAACTGGAGATTGGATTTTTTGTTATCGGCCCCTTCATAATGTTTTATCAAAGAGAGCCATTCGCGCTCTTCCATGCATGCCATCCTCATTGTTTTTATATATAAATAAAGATATCACATGATAAAGTCGAAAACATTCCTACTATCGTTTTTCCATGAAATTTTATAAAAAAAGTAATAAAAATAATCACACCAATTGTCCAATTTTAAAAGAAATTTAAAGACGAAAAGAATGAAAATTGAGAATGGATAATTTAAATTCAAAAAATTGACAAAATCTATATTGTGTATTATAATTGATATATAAAAAAGAAATTCCGTATATACAGAATTTCATCGTGATCTTGAGTATTAAAAGGAGGTTGCAATGGCGGTTTTCAAGGTTTTTCAACCGGGAATCAATGTAAATGGTGCTTCGATCATGTCTGTAATCAAAGGCATGGGAGCCTTTGCGAAATCCGCTCAGGATATTCTCAAGGATGCGGGATTATCGGTTGTAAAAGATGATCCCGATTCCTGGTATCCCCAGCAAAGCTGGCTCGATGCGTTCAAGGTCCTTTCAGAGAAGACAGGGCAGAAAACGTTATATGCGATTGGTCTTAAAATTCCCGAATCGGCGCAATTTCCTCCCCAGATAGATTCCGTTGAAAAAGCCCTTGATTCAATTGACATTGCCTATCACATGAATCATAAAAATGCCGCGGGCCAGGTCATGTTCGATCCCCAGACGGGGAAACTTATAGAAGGCATTGGCCATTACCGTTTTCAGCCCGGCAGCGAACCGGGGAAGGGGATTATGATATGCGAAAATCCCTATCCCGATGAATTTGACCGGGGCATTATTTTCGCCATGGCAAAAAGGTTCGCACCGGGCGGTTTCGTTAAGGTGGATTATGACGAATCTAAACCCACCAGGACAAAAGGATCGAATTCGACCGTTTTTATCGTTACCTGGAAATAGTCATGTGTATCCGGTGATATTTTTTTCCAGAATGACCGTTGTATTATATTTATTCTTGATTTAATTCCTCATTTTTTTATACATGTCCAGTCCATCCAGTTGCATGGGCCCAGTCAAAATCTGTAGAGCCGCACAGGTAATGGCGGTTTTCCGTGAGGAAGGCAGAGATGTTCCTGTCACACGGCAATATCCCGGGAGGTGCAATTATGATTAAAAAGGAATTTCTCGACCGCTGGACCATCCAGGATTCCGCTGACCTGTACGGTATTAAAAACTGGGGAGCGGGATACTTTGATATATCCGACACCGGGAATGTGGTCGTCACTCCCTTCAAAGATAAGCATATCTCAGTGAGCCTGAAGAATGTAATCCAGGGGATTCTGGATCGTGGGCTTGATATGCCTGTCCTGCTGCGAATTGAAAATCTTCTCGATGCCCAGATATGCAATCTCCATGCAAGCTTCAATCAGGCCATAGCGACTTTTGGATACAAGGGGAAATATCGCGGCGTGTATCCAATCAAGGTTAACCAGCAGGCCCAGGTCCTGGAGGCCATTACGCGTTTCGGTTCCAAGTACCATCACGGTCTTGAGGCGGGCAGTAAGGCTGAACTCATTGCCGCTATCTCCATGATACAGGATTCCGAATCGGTTATCATCTGTAATGGCTACAAAGATGAGGAGTTCATCGATCTGGGACTCTGGGCGACAAAAATGGGGATAAGGACATTTTTCGTGCTGGAGATGCCCAGTGAGCTTCCCCTGATTTTGGAGCGATCCGAGGCCCTGGGGGTCAGTCCGCTCGTGGGCGTGCGGCTGAAACTGTCATCGAAGGCCGGCGGGCACTGGAGTGATTCGGGAGGAGACAGGAGTATTTTCGGTCTTAATACGACCCAGCTTATCGATGTGGTGGACAAGCTCAAAGAAAAGAACATGCTGGGATGTCTCCAGCTTCTTCATTATCACCTGGGGTCACAGATCCCCAATATCCGCGATATCCGTTCCGCCGTTGTTGAGGCCTGCAGGATATATGTGGGCCTTGTCGATGAAGGGGCGCCCATGGGATACCTGGACCTGGGTGGCGGCCTTGCCGTGGATTATGACGGGTCGAAGACCAATTACAAGAACAGTATGAATTACTCTCTCGATGAATACTGCGCCGACGTTATCGAAGTTATCATGACAACCCTGGACGAGGATGATAGGGTTGTTCCTCATCCCACCATCATAACCGAGTCGGGCCGGGCAACCGTGGCATACTACTCGGTGCTGCTTTTCAATGTTCTTGATGAGACCCGGTTTGAGGCGCTGCCTCTTCCCGCGGATATAAAAGAAGACTCCCACGAACTTATCAGCAACCTGTTATATTCGCTCAAAACCGTATCGACTAAAAATATCCAGGAGTGTTTCAATGACGCGCTCTACTACCGTGATGAAATACGGCAGGTTTTCAAGCACGGCGGTATCAGCCTTCGTGAACGGTCCTTTGCCGAAAATATTTTTTGGAACATCATTAATGCCATTGCAAAGGAAAAAGAAAAAGTAAAACAGGTGCCCGTGGCCCTGGAAGGGATCGACGGCGCCATTGCCGATATATACTACTGCAATTTCAGCGTCTTCCAGTCTCTCCCCGATTCCTGGGCCATCGGACACATTTTTCCCATCATGCCGGTGCACCGCCTCAGCGAAGCCCCGGGACGAAATACAATATTGGCCGACATTACCTGCGATTGCGACGGGAAAATAGACCGCTTCATCAGCATGAACGAAATGAATGACACGCTGCCTCTCCATGAGCTGAAAAACAACGAGGAATACTACCTGGGAGTTTTTCTCGTGGGTGCTTACCAGGAGACCCTTGGCGACCTGCACAACCTTCTCGGCGACACCAACGTGGTGAGTATCCGTATAAATGAGAACGGTGAGTATGATTTTGTCAGCGAGATGGAGGGAGACTCCGTGGCCGATGTTCTTTCCTACGTGGAGTACAATCCTAAAATACTTATTGAACAGTTCAGGGAGAAGGCTGAGAAAGCGGTACGTGAAGGGAAAATTGACGTATCGGAGCGAAGAAAAATAATGAAGGCCTATGAGTCAGGTCTGAGCGGATATACCTACTTTGAAAGATAATCAGGGACTTTAAAAACAAGGAGGCAAGATATGTCCAGAGTTATGATCATAGGTGCCGGTGGAGTGGGACAGGTCGTGGCGTACAAATGTGCCCAGGTTCCAGAAGTATTCACGGATATTATGCTGGCCAGCAGGACAAAGTCGAAATGCGACCGCATCGCGCAGCAGCTGCCGAGACCAATTGAAACGGCCGGGGTTGATGCCGACAACGTGCCTGAGCTGGTGAAACTCATTAAAAAGTTCAAACCCGATATGATCATAAATGTGGCGCTTCCATACCAGGATCTTCACATCATGGACGCGTGCCTGGAAACCGGTGTAGATTATCTCGATACGGCCAATTATGAACCTGTCGATGAGGCCCGATTCTGCTACCAGTGGCAGTGGGACTACCAGGAGAGGTTTAAAGAGAGGGGGATAATGGCTCTCCTGGGAAGCGGTTTTGATCCCGGCGTCACCAATGTCTTTACTGCCTGGGCGAAGAAGCATCATTTCGATGAAATGCGCGAACTCGATATTATCGACTGCAATGCCGGAGACCACGGCCAGCCCTTCGCCACTAATTTCAATCCTGAAATCAATATCCGCGAGGTGACCGCCAGGGGAAGATTCTATGAAAAAGGTAAATGGGTTGAAACCGATCCCCTGTCAGTTTCCAGAATGTACGATTTTCCCGAGGGAATTGGTGACAAAAAGATATATCTTCTGTATCATGAAGAACTGGAATCCCTGGTGAAACATTTTCCCGAGATACAGAAAGCACGGTTCTGGATGACCTTCTCCGACAATTACCTGAAACACCTGGAGGTTCTTCAGAACGTGGGTATGACAGGTATCGAACCGGTGAAGTACCAGGGAGTTGATATTGTGCCGCTGCAGTTCCTGAAAGCCCTTCTGCCTGATCCGGCATCGCTGGGACCTTTGACAAAGGGGAAAACCTGTATAGGCAATCACATAACGGGAACAAAGGGTGGGAAGCAAAGGGAGTATTATATTTATAATATATCCGATCATGAAGAGTGCTACCGCGAGGTTAAATCCCAGGCCATCTCTTACACCACGGGTGTACCGGCCATGATAGGTGCCATGATGATGCTCACGGGAAAATGGCGTGGCAAGGGGGTTTTTAACATGGAGCAGTTCGATCCTGACCCATTCATGGAAAAACTGAATGTACATGGACTGCCATGGAAAGAGATTTTTCTGTAAAGCTCGAAATGGGGCTGGTCCCCACGCCCTGCTTCATAGTGTCCAGGGAGGCGCTGGAGGAGAATCTGAAAATCATTAACGGAGTGCAGAAGGCGACGGGCTGTAAAATTCTTCTGGCACTGAAGGGTTTTTCCATGTTCAGCGTTTTTCCCCTGGTTGCAGCGTATCTTCACGGCGTATGCGCCAGCTCACCTCATGAGGCCCGCCTGGGCCGGGAGGAATTCCGCCGAGAGGTTCATTCCTTTGCCGCGGCCTACAGTGAAAGTGACTTCCATGAATTTCTGGAACTTTCGGATCACATCGTTTTCAATTCATTTTCCCAGTACCATCACTTTAAACCGCTCATGATGGACAACCTGGACAGAGTTTCTTTCGGTCTCCGGGTAAACCCTGAGCACTCCGAAGCCCCGGTACCTCTCTATGATCCCTGCGCTCCGCGATCACGCCTGGGTGTCCGCCGCTCCGCTTTTAAGAGCGAAGACCTGGAAGGAATTTCAGGGCTCCATTTTCATACCCTGTGTGAGCAGAATGCCGATGCACTTGAACGGACCGTGAAGGCCTTCGAGGATAAATTTGGCGACCTGATACTATCCATGAAATGGGTCAATTTCGGCGGGGGGCACCACATTACCAGGGAGGATTATGACATAGATCTTCTCTGCCGTATAATACATGATTTCAAGCAGAAATATAATGTGGATGTATACCTGGAGCCGGGCGAGGCCGTAGCGCTCAACACGGGCGTCCTGGTGGCATCTGTACTGGATATAATCAATAATGACATGGACATAGCCATTCTGGATACATCGGCGGCGGCCCATATGCCCGACGTGCTGGAAATGCCCTACAGGCCCTCTATTTCAGGAGCGGGAAAGCCCGGTGATTTTCCTTATACCTATCGATTGGGAGGAATATCCTGCCTGGCCGGCGATATCATCGGTGATTACTCATTCCCGGAGCCGCTGAAGCCCGGCGATAAAATTGTATTTCTTGACATGGCCCATTATACCATGGTAAAGACCAATACCTTTAACGGGATACAACTGCCTTCCATTGCCATTTTCAGTGAAGCCGACAATGAACTGACTATTGTTAAACGATTCGGCTACGGGGATTTCAGGAGCAGACTTTCATGAAAATTTTAGAATATATTAACAGTAAAAAAAGTCATCAGGGATTCCTTCAATCGGAACTGGGCTTTCAGAAAGCCGAAAAATCGCTTTTTCATGTAATACCGGCTCCCCTGGAGAGGACTGTTTCCTATGGAGGGGGAACAGCGGCCGGACCTGCAGCTATATTGCGTGCGTCACAGCAGTTGGAGCTCTATGACGGTTTCAGCGTGCCCGGGGAAAAAGGAATATATACGACTCCGCAAATATCATGCCATGGCAAAGTGAGAGTGGTACTGGACCGAATTAAAAATGCCGTTTCAGCGTCTCTATCCATGGGCAGTATCCCCGTTTTGCTGGGCGGGGAACATACCGTGACACTGGGAGGGGTGGAGGCTTTGAAGGAACACGCCGGGTCCGTGGGAGTTGTTCAGTTTGATGCCCATGCCGATCTGCGGGAGAGCTATGAAGGAGATCCTTTCAGTCATGCCTGTGTCATGAAAAGAGTGCTGGATTTGGGAGTCCCCTTTTATCAGATCGGCGTGCGCAGTCTTTCACCCGGCGAGGTGGTCCTGAGGAAAGAAAAGGGAATATCTCATTGTGACGCCGCTGAACTGACAGCTTCAGGGAACGGGGCAATCGTCCTTCCTCCCGACTTGCCGGAAAAGTTATATCTCACCTTTGACATTGACGCTCTTACTCCCGCCATAATGCCTTCAACGGGAACACCGGAACCGGGAGGGCTGGAGTGGTACCAGACCATGGATATTCTTGCCCGTATTATAAGTGACCGCCGCGTCATGGCCTTCGATGTAGTTGAACTGGCGCCGCACAGGGGACTCCACGCCCCGGATTTTACCGCTGCCAGGCTCATCTATAATATAATGGGCATGATAGCTCGCCGGGATTATTGAATAAAGTATTCTCCCCTAGGTGGTGAGATACTGCTCCTTCTTCTTCCTGAATTCTTTTTTCGTGATAATTCCCTTCATCATCAGCTCATGCAGCTTTTCAATTTCGACTGCCGTATCGGTTCCGTGACCGATTAATTTTGTTGTTGTATCGTCCCCTTCTTCTGTTTCTTCGATTGTTTGAATTTTAAAAAAACCTGTTACGGTCTGGAGCTGTAATGCATGACTTTTCAGGAGTTCCGAAGTGGAGGCGAGTTCTTCTGAAGCAGAAGCGGTGCTCTGGGTTATTTCGTTGAGCTGCTCCATGGCCTTGTTGATCTGGGAGACACCGTCATCCTGCTGCTTCGAGGCCTCGGTTATATCCTGCACCAGGTCTGAAGTCCTGATGATATCGGGGATGATCTCGTCGAGAAATTTACCGGCCCGTTCAGCAATGGCCACGCTTTTTCCTGCAAGATCTCCGATTTCCTTGGCCGCTGCCTGGCTTCGTTCCGCAAGCTTGCGCACTTCTCCGGCCACAACGGCGAAGCCCTTGCCGTGTTCACCGGCACGGGCCGCTTCGATGGCAGCATTCAGCGCCAGAAGGTTCGTCTGGTATGCGATCTCCTCTATGACAGTGATCTTGTCAGCGATCATATTCATGGCAGCAACGGTTTCATAGACGGCCTTGCCGCCTTCTTCTGCCTGCTTCGATGTTTTCCGTGCTATATCGTCGGTTATGCGGGCATTTTCAGCGTTCTGGGTTATGGTCGCCCCCATTTCCTCCATTGAAGACGAGACTTCTTCAACGTTGGCTGCCTGTTCATTGGCACTTTCACTGAGGGAAATGGACGTGGAGTTGATTTCTCCCGAGGAAAGAGCCAGGCTTTGCGAGCTTACAATAATTTTTTTTATAACATCGGAAAGTTTGACCTGCATGTCGCGCAGTGCTCCTGTGAGCCTGCCTGTCTCGTCATTGCTGAGAACAGTCAGTCTGGCAGTCAGGTCTCCGGCGGCAATGCCCTGGGCGAACTCAAGCCCTTCCTTGATGGGATTGACAATTTTACGCGTCGTGACAATAATCAAGGAGAAGAAAAGAGCGACAATAAGACCCATGATAATGAAAATTTTGAAATAAAGGGAGGCTATCTGATCTTCTACATCCTTAATATAGATCCCCGTTCCAACTATCCAGCCCCAGGCCTCATAAGATTTGACATAGGAAATTTTAGGTACAATTTTATCCTTGTTGTCTTTCCATTGCCACATGTAATCAACGAACCCTTGTCCGCTATTCTTGCATACCTTTGCCATTTCAACAAAGAGGGCTTTACCGTTGGGGTCCTTATAGTTGGATACATTTTTTCTTTCCAGGTCCTTCCGGAAAGGATGCATGATTATTTTTGGTTCGAAATCGTTTATCCATAGATAATCTTTCATTTCAGTCCCGTAACGTACATCCCTGACCAGGTTTTTTGCCAGCGTCTGGGCGGCATAGCGGGAAATCCGGTTCATTTTATAATCATTATCGAGTTTTTGAATGATGCTTATACTGACATCAACAATCTGCCTGATGGAGGTACGTTTTTCTTCTATCAGCTGTTTTTTCATCATGGGAATAAAATAGCCTGTCATGAGTGTAATAAAGATAATAATAATCAGGATTCCCGGCACAAGTATCTTCTGTGTAAGAGAAAAGTTTTTCCATGAAATGGACATTGGTGCCTCCTCGAAATATATGTTTATATAAAGTGCAGGTTGTTTTATTATATGCTAATGTTGGAAAAATACAAATATTTTTTTCCGGCATATTGACAAATTTCATCTGATCAATATATTGCCCTATAATGTTCTGAGAGCAGTATTTTTTTTTTCTTGATTTTTATAGTAAATGCAGCTATAAATAAATAATTAAAAAATAGCAGGAAAGGCGCAACTAGACTATGAATATAAAAAAAAGAGAAATTGAGGATTACCTTGTTTTTGATCTGCTGGAAGATATTACCTATGATAATGCAAAGGAACTGGATTCCTTTATAATCAATAATCTGGATAAGGCATTTACCAATATCGTGCTGAACATTAAAAATGTCGTGTATGTAAACAGTTTTGCCCTGGGTGTCCTCATAAAGACTATGCAGGAAGTTGAAAAGAGAGGGTGTGCCTTTTTTCTTATGAATGTAAATCCCAATGTAAAGACGCTCCTAAAGGTAACGGGAGTGCTCGCAAAATTTAAAATATTTGATAAATGATAATTATGCCGCGCACACTACGGAAGAAATAGGCACAGATAAATAAAAGAAGACAATCGAATAAACCCATTCTTTTACTTGATTTTTTTACTAAAATAAGAGACTATGTCGCCAGATTAAATGGAAATGGTTGCTGGCAACGTGAAAAAACTCTTTATTTGCAGTATTTCATTGTTCTTTATTATGTCCGTGGCGTCCATTTCCGAAGGGAAAGGGAAAAGTTATCTTTCGTCCGTGACATGGGGGATAATTGCATCCCCGGTATTTGTTGTGGGCCCATTTCAGCCTGAATTTAATCCCGGTTTCCAGCTTGCTTTCAATCCCATACTGCCCCTGACAGGATTAGTAAAAAACGGCAACATCACACTGGAAACTGCCTGGTCCATTATTGAACTGAGCGGAAACTCCTCTTCTTTCATGCATGTGTTTTCCCTTAAAGGCGGATTCTTGTATCAATACCCCCTCAACAAATATGTCAACCCCTTCGCCGCCATGGGAATGCAGGCGAGTTATTTTTACCTCAATACGAATGATACCGATATTACCAGTAAAACATTGAAACCGGGTCTGTTCGCAGAAGTGGGCGTCCTTGCGTCGTTTTACAGGGGTATGGGAAGCCGCATATCTCTGGAATACTGTGCCCTTCCATTATCGAACCTGCTTTACAGTGAGATAAAAGTGAAAATGGGAGTTACCTATTGTTACGATAACCAGGAGGGCTTTGCTGTAAAGGGAATTAAAGAGCCGGAGACCGTTTCATCAGGAGTTGTCCGGGCCCGGGAGGCTTTTGAACATGGACGGATTTCTGAAGCCCGGGAATTGGTATCGGCCGTCCTTAAAAAAGACCGTGAGAATAAGCAGGCCAGGGAATTGGCTGATACCATAGACCGCATGGAAGGAGCGGAACGGGAAGCACGCAGGCTCATCATTGAAAAAAGATATCTGGAAGCAATCCCCCTGTTGGAACAATCGGCAGTGTATTATCCCGAATCCAGGGTTGAATTATCACGCATACGGTCGGAAATGATCCGGATGGTTCCGACCTGGGAAAAGGAAGGTGTGGCTTCATATGAAAGCAAGGATTATGACAGCTGTATTGTCATAATGAAAAAGATCATGCTCGTGGATCCCGAGAACAATACGGCAAAAATATATCTCCCCCGGGCCCAGAAGCGCAAGAAAGCCCTGGAAAGCTTCTGATTGATAAGTGATACGAATGAGCGTTAGAATTAAACTGATATTAATGACTATTATTTTAATCCTTTTTGCCGTGCTTCCCCTCTCCCTGTTTTTTTTTGACAGGCAGGAGCAAACAATCCTGAACAACATTACCCAGCAGCATAAAATAACTGCACGTATTCTTGCCCAGTCGACACTGAATATCATTCTCATGAATGGAGGAGATATTGAAACAACCAGTGTGGATGCCAAGGAGATGATATCAGTTCTGCGGCCGTTTCAGAAAGAAGGACTGGTCTATGCCGATGCCATACTTCTTTCAACAAAAAAGCAATTCAATGGAAGGGTCCTGGCTGCAATCCATGATGAAAGCTTTAATACAAAGCTTATGTATAGTGATCAGACCCTTTCCTCTGAAGCCCTGGATAAAATAAAGAAAATCAGGAAGGACTATGAGGACATTATACTTCCCGGAGTAAAAGGGCGAATGCTTGAGTTTACAGCCTTCGGTGCGCTGTCGGGCAAAGAACCCCTTTGCATTGGACGAATAGTGATTTCCCGTGAGATGGTTCTGACGCCCATGAAGGAACTTCGCAATTTCGTTCTTCTTACATCGGCCGTAGCCATGCTTATAGTTAGTTTTATAGGCTTCCTTTTCAGCAGGTTTATTTCCAAACCGGTAGAGAAACTTACGGAAGCGGTGCGTTCTATAGAGGAGGGGGATTACGATCATAAAATAAAAATTGATTCCAGGGATGAGTTGGGAGGGCTTGCCGAGACCTTCAACAACATGGGAGGCATAATAAAAAATAAGATAATGGAGCTGGAGGATACCAACAGGGCACTGTCCCGGATGGACAAGCTGAAAGATGAATTTCTTGCCAATACCTCCCATGAACTGCGGACGCCCATTCACGGGATTATAGGCATTGCCGATTCACTGATCCAGGGTGTTGCAGGCGATCTTCCCTCCGATGTGCGCCACAATCTCCAGATGATAGTTAAAAGCGGCAACAGGCTTTCCCGTCTCGTCAACGATATTCTTGATTATTCGAAGCTGAAGCACGCCGATATCAATCTGAAACTATCGAGAGTTGACATGCATTCTCTCACTGAAGTCGTATTTTCCATATTGAAACCCCTGGCCCAGAACAAATATCTGATCCTTAAAAACCGGATAGAACCCGGTGAGGCCTATATATACGGTGATGAAAACAGGATACAGCAGATACTTTTTAATCTTGTGGGCAACGCCATCAAGTTCACTGACGAAGGGGAAATAACGGTCAGGACCATTATGGGAGGAATCAACACCGAAGAGCTGGAAATTCATGTCCAGGATACGGGGATCGGCATCCCACCCGACAGAATACACGGTATTTTTGATTCATTCCAGCAGGGTGACGGATCCATATCAAGAAAATACGGGGGAACGGGGCTGGGGCTTGCCATTACCCGGGACCTGGTGACATTGCATGGGGGTACTATCCGTGTCGAATCTGTTCACGGACACGGTTCCACATTCATTTTCACACTGCCTCTAACGGACAGGTTTTTTAAAAGTCAGAACGATATAATGATTCAGGAATACACGGAGGTATCTGAAAATGACAATCTTCATTTTATGCCCGATGAAGTGCATGCGCTTAAGGTGCTGAAAATGGAATCGGCGGGATCGGCCGGGACTATCCTGATCGTCGATGACGAGGAGGTCAACCTGCAGGTCCTGACCAATTATCTCAGCCTCGAGGGCTTCCGCATAGAGATAGCTACGGGAGGAGTTGAGGCCCTGAATTATATGGAAACGAATGAACTTCCCGATATGCTTCTGCTTGATGTCATGATGCCCGTTATGTCGGGATACGAGGTGTGCAGAATTCTGCGAGAAAAATATCCTTCATATCAGCTCCCCATACTCATGCTGACGGCAAAAAACAGGACGCAGGATATCATGACGGGATTTCAGGCCGGAGCCAATGATTATATTACCAAGCCTTTTGACAGGAGTGAACTTCTCTCAAGGGTGCAAAACCTCATCAGCCTGAAATGGAGTGTCAAGAGCTATAACGAACTATCCCTCCTCAAGGAGGAGCTTTCCATTGCCCGAAAGATCCAGCAGGCCATCATTCCCGCCGACACTCCTTTGATGAAAGGGTTGACAATAGAGGCGTTATACGAACCCATGCTGGCCGTTGGCGGGGATTTTTACGATTTCTGCCGCGTTGACGAAGGTATCATGGGTATATTTATCGCCGATGTGACAGGGCACGGAGTGCCGGCCGCCATTATCGGTTCCATGCTGAAGGCGGCCTTTTCCATGTCCAGGGACAGGGCCTCGGATCCGGCGGCTCTTCTGAAAAATATCAATGATGTCATGTTCAACCACATTTCCGGAAGGTTTGTGTCTGCCAGTTATACCTTTATCGACAGCAGCCGGGGAAAACTTATAACCTCCGGTGCCGCACACTGGCCCGTGTACATCTGGCGCAAGGAGACACGGGAGATGTTTGAAGTAATGGCCAAAGGGAGGCTTATCGGTTATCAGGAAAATTCTCAGTATGTAAACAGAGAGTTCGATATACGGAAAGAGGACAGGATATGTTTCTTTACCGATGGAATCATCGAGGAGCGGAATGCCCAAGGGGAAATGTTCGGCGAGGACAGGTTCAAGCGGTACATCATGGAAAACCGGGATCTGCCGTTGCCGGAATTCCAGGCTGGACTGATAGATGCTCTTGGAAAATGGTCCGGGCCAAAGCCCGACGAAACATTCGAGGACGATATAACCCTGATCCTTGTTGATATTACCGAATAGTTCCAAGACGTATACGTAAAAGATAGGGCTGATATTCTGTCGGATGTATATAAATGGCGTACATGGTTTTTCCGAAGGATATGACCTCTTTTCCTGAATAATACCAGGGAGCCTGGACTTTATCTTCAACCCGCACCGACGGTGCCTCGTAGATGACCTTCTTCTCCGCTCTATTCAGGCCGGCGAAATCCTCAAAATTTACGAGTATTACTTTCCCCGAGAATACCTGGCAGTACACGATAATATACGACCGGAGATATTCATTATAACTCAGTGAACATTCGCCGGCCACATCATTGAGAAAGGAATCACCTTTTAACATGATGCGGGTCCAGGACCCATTCCCCGTAAGAAATTCATATGAACCGGAGTCTTCGATGTGCTCAACTGGTACCCGGGCGATCTTCACCGGAGCCCTGAAGTCCCGTGTCGAATACTGACCAATAGTATAGATGTATCCGTCTTTGCGGAAGACTGCCGCTCCGAAGGCAGGCGGCGCGCCGGTGAAAATATCCTTCAAACGTACAAAAGATACGGGATCGCCAGGCTTCCACCCCGCGGGAATATCCCACCGGGCCAGTCCCACGGATTTAACCCTGAAGGACAGGGCCTTAGCGGGGTTTTCAATATAAACATGCACATAATAGACATATACTCGATTATCAATCCGTATGCCGTCAAAAGCCCAGAGACGGTCAAGTGTGGGGTTTTCGCCTGGTTTATGTTTCAGAAAAGATACCAGCTTCCCCTTTTCGCGGTAATAGGTAAACTTGAGAGAAGTTATATTATTTTCCGTCACTTTTTCAGTGAAGGCAAGTGTGTTATGGATCATGCCCGTCATGGCGGCCCGTTCTGCAAAGGGAGCGTCGGGTGAGACTTCCTTTTTCCATGAGCCGGTAATGGTATCACCGAAGGTCCAGAGCGTTATCTCGTCGGAGAAGGGAATGGACGTCACGCCGTCCTGGCCCAGGACATGCTCCAGCCGGCTCGTTCCGAAAACGCCCAGGTTCTCCACGCGGTATTGGCAGGCAATGAAAAACAGCGGCAATATAATGGAGAGAAGCAAGTAGTTTTTATTTATTTTCATGAGGAGATTTTAAATAAAACAAGTTCTTTCTTCAAGACAAAAAGTATGAATGCAAGGGAATTAATTTAATTGAAGATGTCCAGGTTGGTTGGAGATGGGTCACGGACCGGCGACGCAGCGGACAAAATTTATATTTTCTATCTTATTTGTAGGATAAACAGTTCCATAGACAAAATCAACAGTTAAAGCATAATTGTCTTTATCTGCGGGATCAGCATCGATGGAACGTGCATTGTATGTCGTAGATGACCAGTACACACTTGATATTGGAGAGCCAGGGCTAATATCTACACCTGGAAATATATTCTCATCGATTAGAGGGTATGTTGATCTGTACACAGCTAATATACTATGTAACTCTCGTATATTAGGTAGGCGCCATTCATATTTGTTATTATCATAGTTAAGATTTTCACATATGTCCAAAGCATCTTCCCATAAAAATTTTCCCGATGATGCTGAACATTCATATGTTGTATCAACTTTACCATCAGCAGTCAATGAACACCGTGTCCATACAAGATTGGTAATTGGATCAGTATATGTTATATAATCATTATTGCAATAGCTAAGAGTCAATACTGTTAGCATCATAAATGCTGCAGAGATTGCTTTTTTTATTTTCATGCTTTTGTATTAGTTCTATCTTATCTTATTGGTTTCTGACACAGCGCACGAAACCATATTCGTAGTCAAAGGTATTTGAGTTTGCGACGCCATTATAGAAATTAATGGTTCTTGCATAATCACTGGAGAAAATTAAAGACGATGTCCAATATTTTTTTATATCAGTTGAGAAAGCAAGCACAAACAATTCTGTTAAGGAATTTGCAAATCCTCCAATATCCTTGTAAATAGTGTTTGGAAAGAATGTTTCGTTAATTGCCGCCTCGTTTGATTCGGTATTCCCAAAATATGTAATTGAAAATAATTCATGGGAAGTAGGTAACCGCCAATCATCATAACCTGCGAAAATTAGATTTTCACAGGAGCTCTTGGCATTAGTCCATGTATATGCTCCTTCATTCGGGGGAGTCCCTGAATGATCAATACCGCTGCAGTCAGCACTTGAATCAATTACGCCACCTGAATCCATTGAACATTTGGTCCACATGAGACTTGTAATGTTATCAACTACGACATCATCCCCTCCTAGAGTTTGGGATGTATATGACATGGCTGGAAGATTTAAGTAATCACTATCTTCACCGAAGTGATTGGTATTACTGTCAACTTGCCCGGTATCAGTAATGGGGAAGTATATTTTGTGTATTTGTTCTAAACCATTATAATCGACATAATTATTTTCTTCATTAATTGTATCAATCATGTCATCATCAAAGCAAGCCGATACCGTCGTGGTCAAAGTGATCAGACAGATAAGAACTATCAATCCAGGAAAATGCTGAGGTAAATTCTTTATAGTCATACCCTGTTTTTTATAATCGATTAAATAATGCAGCAACTTGATTTCAATCTAAGTTTGTTATAATAGAATTGCATATTACGAATATTCTGTGTCTTTCATTAAAATATAAATAATTTTGAACCGCCCGGCAAGGTTTATTTGAACAATTTATAAAAAAATGTCGGTTATGCTCTCTAATCGAGTCTTATGTCACGCAATGTTTATGTATATAGTGAACAAAGTTAATTTTATTGTAAAGAACAAATCAATCTCTGATTAATCAGGAATTGCACTTGTATTGTTAAGACCTGCATGGTACTTTAAATGCAAACCGTCCGGAAGGACGGATAATCACCTTCTTACAGGATATCCGTCAATGAAAAAATCATCGGGGAACCTCTCGCATAAGAAAAGAAAATTAGTCATTGCTCTTATTATTCTTACCGCGGCAATGTCAGCAACCTGTTATGAGAATGAAGACGTGACACCACGGATGACACAGAATTCTTCCGATGGCGGTGTCTCGGGAGAAGACGGTATTTACCTTGTTGGATCCGGCATATATGATATAACCGGTCCGGCTGCGGAAGTGGGGATGATGGGATTTGCCGTCATGGAGCAGAAGACCTCGGGCATACATATGAGGCTGCGGTCCCGTGCCTTTATCATAGGCGACGGAAATAAGCGCGTGGTTTTTGTCAGCACCGATACGGGCATGATGTTCCAGGCCGTAAAAATGAAAGTAGCGGAGAAATTGCAGAGCGATCCGGAACTGGGGAAGTATTATGATGAATCCAATGTATGCCTCTCGGCCATCCATACTCACAGCGGCCCCGGAGGGTATTCCCATTACTTCATGTATAATGTCACCATACTTGGCTTCATAGAAGATAATTTCAATGTCATAGTCGAGGGGATTTATGAATCGATAAAACGAGCCCACAATAATCTCCAACCGGGAAAAATTCTCATCAACACAGGCACACTGGACAACTGCGGATGGCAGCGGTCTGACTTCGCTTATCAAAATAATCCCCAAAATGAAAGAGACCTGTATAAAAGCAACACGGACACCAGTTTCACTCTCCTGAAACTGGTTACGCTTGAAGGCGAGGAAGTGGGGATGATTAACTGGTTTGCCGTGCATCCCACCAATATAGGACCGGAAAATACCCTTATCAGCGGTGATAACAAGGGCTACGCCTCCTACCTCTTCGAAAGGGACAAGGGAACGGATTACCAGGCTGAAAGGACTTTCGTCGCAGCTTTTGCCCAGGCCAATGCCGGAGATATATCGCCCAACGTTCCTTACGGCCCGGCCCCCGACAGTATCGATTTTAAAACAAACACCGGGCTGCATGAGGTCACCATGCGTCAATATGAGAAGGCTGTGGCACTATACAATGGCGCAGCGGAGTATGTGAAGGGAAGCGTGGATTTCAGGCATGAGTATAAAGATATGAGAACACTTTTCGTTGAAGAAAAAAACTGTGTTACCTGCGCAGCGGCAATGGGAGCCTCTTTTGCATCGGGCAGTCCCAGCGATAATCCGAGCCCGGCACCTCTTTTCCCTCCCGGTGTAACGCGCGACAGCATTGACTGGACTGAAGACGCAAAAACTGCATTCCTGGCGGAATTTTTCCCGGCTGTGCTGGGGATAATATGGCCCGACACCCTGGATGAGGCATATGTGGAATGTCATGAAGAGAAACCCATTCTTATTCCCACGGGGATCATGGCATTGAACCTGAAAAATATCCCCATGACTCCCCAGATCATGCCCGTGCAGGTTCTGAAAGTGGGAAGTCTTATTATTGCTGCGCAGCCCACGGAAGTAACAACCATGGCGGGGCGGCGGCTGAAATTCTCCGTTCTCGATGAAATGAAGGGAAGCGGTGTGAAATATGCCGTTGTGGCCGGTCTGGCCAATTCGTATGCATCATACATGGCAACAAGGGAGGAGTATGCAATGCAATCTTATGCAGGAGCATGCACACAGTTCGGTCCCAATGAACTGGCGGCATTCCAGCAGGAATTCCGCAGACTCTGCGCTGCCATGAAAAAAGGTGAAAAAGTTGAGAAGGTTATTACTCCGCCAGATCTTTCCGGAGAGCAGCATAATTTTCTTCCCGGCGTTGTCTTCGATGATAAGCCTGTGGATGTTGAATACGGTGACACCGTAGTCGAGCCGGCCGCCGAATACAATATCGGCGATACGGTTGAGGCCGTGTTCTGGGGAGGGCATCTTCGTAATAATCCCATGATCCAAAAAACGTTTCTTGAAATAGTAAAAGTTGACGAACAGGGGAATGATCTGGCTGTCGTAGCCAGGGACTGGAATCCTGAAACGGAACTTCGATGGAAGAGGGACGGTATTGCCTACTCGAAAATTACCATTCGCTGGAGAACTGAAAATGCCTCGAGGGGGATGTATGTCATCCGGCATTACGGTTATGAAAAATCCGGTTGGACCGGTCGGATAAGCCCTTATGAAGGAGAAACGAAGCCGTTTACTTTACAGTGAATAAATGGTTTTGACATTTGTAGTGGCGTATATTCAGTAGGGGGCGGTTAATAAACCGCCCCCTACTGAATATACGCCACTACTGTTATATATGTCAGTCTTTTTTCATTTTTGCTTTCAAAACTTCTTCTTTGAAATTTTTGTTGAAAGAAAATTTAGGAACCTTGGTTGCTTTCTTGGCGGAGATTTTTATTTCTTCACCGGTGGCGGGGTTCCTGCCGATACGGGCCTTTGTCGCCGGTCTTACTCGTACATGCAGTTTGCCGATGGTTCCAACCGGTACGCGCTCACCGGACATGACACCGGCATTGATCACATCGTAAAGGGAGTCGAGTATTTCCTTGGCCTGCTTTTTGGGCAGCTCGTGCTTTTCGGCAATGTAGCTGGAAATAGCTGTTGCGGTAAATTTTTCAGGATATTTCACCTTCGCTTTCTGCGTTGCCTTGGCAGCGACTTTTTTTTCGGTTTTCTTTGTAGCCATAATTACTCCTAATTAATTTCACTTGGTATTAAATAATAACTACTTTGCCATCATAAGAAAGAAATCTGTCAATATAATTTTAATAAAATCGCGGAATATTCAAAAAAACCCTGTATTTTGTGGGTTTTTTTGAATATTCATCCATGAGAGCGGTATGGAGTGCCGCAATGAGTGCCGTTGTTCCAATCAGTGGACTTTATCTGAAAGATGCGTGTTTCTCTCATTTATCTGCTTGTTGGGGATGATGTCAGCTCTTTTTTTCAGAAGATGTATGTTAAGGGTAAGAAGGTATTCGTGGATCATAGAGTGTATTCCTGCCAGATTTGACGGCTCCACAACCTTCAGTATTTTTTCTTTTTTCCCCGACGATGTTTCAATAAGCATTTTACTTTTTATCAGATAATTCAACGCATTGCTGTAGTTTGCTATGGATAGAGATTCGGGAAGTTTAATCTCCTCCATGTGATACATCTGAACGCCCTTTTTACGTATAAGGTTTATGAGCTCCTTCTTTTCAGTCTTTGATGAAAGCGGGAGCAGGGTTGAAAAGGCAATGTAATATGATTCAAGATAATCCTGGATGATGGAGGCGTTGTTGCGAAGTTCAACGAATTTATTATCATGTATCTTCACCTCATCACCTTGCATGGAAATCATCTTTTCATTCTGGAGAAATTGCAATGAGTTTCTGAATACTAATCCGGCATCTTCATCACCACGGTTAATAAACTCCATGGAAAAGAGTGACCGGAGAGAGAGGAATATTTTTTCAATATCTCCAGCGGGAACTGATTCCCTTTCGCTGCACATAAGAACTGCCAGTGATGCATACGATAACGGGTACAGGTGATTGATTATTGTGTTTTTGTAAAAGTTAATTTTTGGTCTGTCCTCTTCATCGAGAAGATAAATATTTTCCATACTGTTCTTATCCGGCGTATTGCGGTCATCCCTGATATCGCTGATGATCCCGTCATTCATGAACTTATCAAGTATAGAATCCAGCTGTGCCGCTATGCTGTCCTGAGTTTGCAATTCTTTTGCCAGAGGAGCCTTGATTTCTGAAAAATATTGAACAAGATGAGTTATCCTGCCCAGCAGTGCTTCCTTCTGAAAACCCCGGCCAGGAGAGGAGAGCAGGGCCGTTGACACAATGGGAACGGGCATCGCCATGGCTATCTCGCTGATTTTCACCATGAGGTGATCGGCGATTTCACTAACGTCCTCTCCTGTTGTATCGTATTGTTTTTTAAGATCGCTATAATAAATGGGATCGTTGAATGAAAGATATACCTTTCCGTAATTTCTTTTCAGGAGGCCACGGCTTTTAACAAAATTGGAGGTTGATTCGGATTTTTTTTCCTTTCCCTTGAGTTCCTTATGGTACGAATTTTCTTCAAGAATGCGGTTGTAATTTATTGTGGTGGGAACAAAAACCATGTCGCTGGCGTATCCCTCTTCGATGGCCTCTATCATGTATTTGAGTATTCCCATCTTGGGAGTGAGCAGCTTGCCTGAGCGGGTCCTTCCGCCCTCAGCGAAGAATTCAATACTGTATCCTTCGCTGACAAGGGTCTTTATATACTGCTTAAGTATGGTTGTGTAGAGCTTCATGCCCTTGAAGGAACGGCGCATAAAAAAGGCCCCGGATTTGCGGAAGATGAGACCCATGGGGAAAAAAGTCAGGTTTGCACCTGCCACGATATGCGGGGGGATCATCTTTTCCCTGTAGAATATGCTGGATACAATGAGATAGTCCATGTGGCTTTTATGGCTCGGGGCTATTACCACAGGACCCTTGCGGGATGCTTCCCTAATTTTTTTTATATCCTCGATGTCATATTCTATTCCGTCGAAGATTTTCCTGAATATGAAGCGCAATGTCTTCTCGAAATATTTTATCGTAATGATGGAAAAGTCGGCAGCTATCTCATCAAAATATTTATATGCGTTGCGGCGCAGTTTTTTCTCAGAGAGACCTTCATCTTTCATGAGAAGCTGAATGGTATCAAGCGTATTTGAATGATAGAGAACCTGCTCCATCATCTCCTGTCTTGATTTTATGACCGGACCCAGTATCGAACGTTTTTCATAGTCATATGTTTCCAGAAGCCTGCTGCGAATTTCCCGTGTGAGATGTTTTATGTCATCATGACCGGCAAGTTCAATTTCTTCTTTGAGGTTGATGGGAGAGGCTATCCTGACAAAGGCAGGGGTTATGCTTTTCCACATGGCGAAGAGGCCTGAGAAGAGACCCCTGTCTCCCGTTGCCCGCATTTCCATGAATGTTCTTTTTGCTTTTGTTTTTTCAGGGTTCCGGTTCCAGAAGATAATCTGGGGAAAAATAAAAATCGGTTCTTCAATATTCTTCTGAATGCTGAGAAGATATTCAAGAGTGTCGGGCCTCTCTTTCAGATAGTTGCTGATGAAGAGCTTTTGCGATAGAAGTGCTATGAGGATGCTGTGGCCGGATTGTACTACATCTTTTATATACTCTTCGTCGGAAATGTGTGTCCTGTCAACATCACTGAAGATATCTTTGATGAAGAGATATATCCGATTGAAGAGGCCGGTGACCATTTGAAGAAGGTAGGGCGAATTCCCCAGGGCCAGTTCAGGTGTATCAAAGCCGTGGCGTCTCAGGATGTTGTTGAGGATCAGTGTGGAAGTGATGGAGCTCTGGAACGAGCCGAATACGACGCGGCCTTTCTTGGAGTATTCTTTCAGAATAGAAAGACCTTCGTTGCCAAAATCCACTTTTCGGAAGAGCAGGTGGATTATTCTTTCGATGATGATATTTGAGCGCCTGTTAATGATGCCCTGTTGTATAAATGTGGAAACATTCATGTCGCTTTTTCTCATTCTTGTACCCTGTTGTTCTCGATTATTTTCACCCGCCTGATGCGGATATTTGTAGCGAACTGACATATGCCGGCCGTTACCTATAAGAAATGTACCGAACGGGTCCGTCAGAAACGGAGACCGTCCTGGATGGATTCGCGGGATTTATTTATAAGATCCTGTATTGTATTCTCATCGTAGGCAGATGTATCGATTGGTTTGTGTATGGTCATTGTTGCATTGCCGGGGAAGAGAGCCATGGAGCTGGCCGGAAGAATGTCCTTGGTGCCGCTGATAGTAACGGGAAGCACGGGCAATTGCATGTCCAGGGCGAATTTAAATGCACCCTTTTTAAATTCCGTGAGATTGCCCGTTTTACTCCGGGTCCCCTCGGGGAAAAAAATGATGGATGTCCCGCCGGTAATTCTTTTTTTTGCCTCGTTGATGGACGCCAGCGCCGATGCGTGATCGGAACGGTTGATAAAGATGTGACCGGCTTTATAGCAGTAATAGCCCAGGACCGGCGCCTTGCGAAGTTCTACTTTCATGACCCAGCGGAAGTCAAGGGGAAGCCAGCCGTATATGGCGAAAATATCAAACTGGCTCTGGTGGTTCGCCACAACCACATAGGACTGATTGGGATCAATATTTTCCTCACCTTTAAGGGTCATTCTCATGGGGGTAATAAAACTGTTGAAGCGGGCCCAGAGGATACCGCTGATCTGGCCGGCTCTCTCTCCAAAGAGCCAGATAATAGGGACGGCCGCTATAGTGAGGATTATGGTGCTGAGTCCCAGTAACGGTAAAAAAATGAGCCATTTATATATCTGGTAAACGGCAAATAATGCCTTTATTTCACGCAGTTCTTTTCCGGGAATATATAAATTTTCTTTTGCTTTTTCCAAATTACCAAATTTCATCAGATCCTCTTTGTTTTAATAAAAAAAAATTTTTTAAAAAAACTATCAAAGTAATTTAAAAGGACTGACCAGTCAGTCCGATTATTATAGAAGATATATCATAGTCTTACTTTGTCAAGAATAATATTGTCTTTTTAGCATAAATTGGCTTCAGACATATTCTTGTTCTTATAAAGAATTTTTATATCAATCGAATTTAGTTATTGAGCATAAAGAACAGAAAATTAAAAATGTTGACCATCCCCATAATTATTTTTCAAAGTTTCATTATGAGATATGGTTTTCTTGAAATTGTATCAAAGAAATAAAATAGAATAAGAAAATATGGCGCAATATCAACAATCATTAAACAATTAAGCCATGTGACCGGCATTACCTGATGATAATCGTATGATATGCAAAACCGCAGAGCAGAGAGGTAGAATATGGACAAAGAAATAGAAAGGCAAAAACGTATCGCTTTTTATAGTGAAATCGGGCAGTTTTTTTCCCCCGATGCTACCTTTAACCGTCACAGCTTTCAGCAGACCCTTGCGGAGACATATGGGAAAATAGAATATGGACAAAATGATGTAGATAATCTGCCGGGTTCAAAGGCAGCGTGGCTTACGGAATACCTGTCCAGTATTTTTGAGTATCTGCAGGAAAAGGGCATGTCGCATAAATCCATGGATATCTTCAATGCTGCCCTGGAGGTTTCAGAGTCTCATGGCATAAGCTCAATTTCCATGCCGACAAAATATCTACGACAGATGATTATCAGCTATGAGGAAAAGAAGAGTACCCGGACCGACAAGAAAATATCCCCCGATGACAAGCGAGATCTTATTTTCAGGGCAGCAGTAAAAATATTTGCAGAAAAGGGCTTTCATAAGGCTACTATGGACGAGATTGCCTCCCAGGCAGGAATGGGCAAGGGTTCCATATACCGGCACTTTAAGAGTAAGGAGGAGCTCCTCAGGCAGCTTCTCAATGAGAAGTACGAGGAAATAATGAAGCGCATTATACAGATTTTCTCCCGTGAACGCGACGTACTTCAGTATATAAAGGAAATGATAGAGGTCTGGATCGATTTCATAGATAAAAATCACGTAGTCTATCGGTTGATACAGAATGAAAGCATCGGGCTTATCGTCGGTGAAAATACCATGTTTTATGATTACCTCATAACTCATCTGCCAATGTTCAAAGAAAAAATACTGGCCATGAACAAGGAGAACCGGCTCAAGACCACTAACTTCTACACGGTTTTTTATGGCATACTCGGTTTTATCGACGGCGTTGTACAGAAATGGTTTAGAAGGGGGATGAATTACTCCCTTCAGGAGGAAGTTCCTGTCATAATAGAGGTCCTTTTTAATGGATTCGTTGGCGCTTCTTCTTCCGGGACGAAGTGATCCCGGGCCGTATAGGGAATTCACGGTGCCTTGGAAAATATGGTTGACGATTGAATCACCCTTTTTTAAATAAAATAATCGGGACGGCATGATCGTTATGCGTTATGCTCCAATCAAATGATAACTACAGGATGTACTATGGAAAGTAATAGTAAAATAATCGGTGAAAATATGTACCGGTTCCAATCGGCCCTTGCCGAGAGCGGTTCTTCTCTGGAAGACTTTATCCGTGAGAATTACACCCGGAAATGGCTTTCCGATGAGCTTTTTCATGCAGCCGCGGTGAGGACGACATTCGTCCATGCCATAAACCAGTTCCTGGTCAATGAAGGGCTCTTCAATCTGGAAAAAGTCATGCTCAGCATTATCACCGACCCGCTGGCCCATGACATAGAGCACACTCCTTCTATACAGTATAAAGGGCATACGTATCTGACCACGCACAGCATGATCTATAGCAAATTCCTCGCCTGTTCCAATCCAAAACTGAAAGGTATATTCGTTGATTCGCCCAATATCCGGCTTGAACTGGAAGATCCCAACAATGTGCAGCGCGGGAAATATCTGGCCGATTTTTCCCAGATTGACATTGAAATGCGGAGAAACAGGAATATCACCCTTGAAGACTACTACACAAAGAAGTCCATGGTGCTCGATATTCTTCGCCAGGACATGGATGTTGCGAAAAGTCTTTTCGAGAGAATGATCGTATTCGCCTGCGAGGAAATAAACAGGAAAAACAGTGAAAACCTGAAGGCCCTGGGAGTGGTGATTGAAGTGCCGAAAATTCCTTTTCCATCCTTTCACAAGGATGATGCGGTGAAGAAACACGGCGCCAGGCACCATGAAGAAAAATGCGGTGAAGATACAAAAGCTCAGTTTTTCTGGATCACGGGACTGCTCCGCGAGAACTACGATCTTATCTATCCGTATCTCAATGCCGACGGAACCAGGGCAGTCATGTCCGATGTCGGTTCGGAGAATATTTTCAATTATGACATACTGGCGAAAAGCATCGATTCAAAAACAGGGAAGCAGACGCAGGCCAGAGAAATTCTTTCCGGCGCTATCCGCGAGTGGCTCTTTGAACCTATAATTGAACGCATCATCGATAACAAGGTCCTTCCCGTGCGGCCTGAAATCAGGGACGGCGGCATTGTAAATATCAATGAGCTGGGAGGATATGGCCCCTTCCTGTATTTTGCCTCCATGAAGGATGATAGCGGACGGTCCCTGTTCCCTGACACCTTCGGCGGCGGAATCGGCGTTGAGCGAAGCCTTTATGCTATTTTGCGCGGCGATAAAATTAAGAAAATCGACGATATAACCTTTTTTGGGAAGAATCCCGATTCTCATCCGGTATATCTCTATTGATATCAATTCAGCGGGGGGTCTTAAAATACTTATTCCTTTTTGGACCCTCCTGTTTCTGATATCCGTAATTATTTATCATACCGTATGCATGTTCCCCGGAAGTACTCCTTATTCCTGATGACAAATCAATACCTATGGAAACCGGGTTTGTGAAAACATTAATTCTGAACAATAGTTGACAAAAATACGAATCCGAATAGCTCTATTCCAAACTGAAGAGGGGAGACGACTTATGAATACTGCCAGTGTAAAAACCATATTGACCATGACGGGGAGCAATCAGACTCTTACTGTTGACGGCTGGGTCCGGACGAAACGTGAATCGAAGGGAGTGTCTTTCCTCGAGTTAAATGACGGTTCAACCATTAAAAATCTGCAGGTAGTGGTAGAGGCCGCCTATCCCGGTTACGAAGAGATTCTAGCGAGAATCAATACGGGTTGCAGTCTGTCCGTGCAGGGTAGACTTGTCTCTTCGGAAGGCACCGGCCAGACAGTGGAGGTTAAGGCTGAAAATATAACTGTAATAGGCGAAACACCGCAGGATTTTGTCCTGCAGAAAAAGCGTCACAGCTTTGAATTTCTCCGGGAGATAGCCCACCTGAGAGCCAGGACCAACTCTTTCGGCGCCGTAGCACGGGTGCGCAGCGCCATGAGCTATGCCATACACAGCTTTTTCCAGGAGCGCGGGTTCCTGTATATTCATACACCAATTATCACAGGCAGCGACTGTGAAGGGGCCGGGGAGATGTTCCAGGTAACCACTATCCCGTTGGAGACCGTTCCACTGGTCAATGGTCAGGTCGATTATTCAAGAGATTTTTTCGGCAAGAAGGCATCCCTTACCGTCAGCGGTCAGCTTGAAGGAGAAACATACGCCCTTGCACTGAAAAATATTTATACATTTGGTCCCACATTCCGCGCTGAAAACTCCAATACTTCAAGGCATCTTGCCGAATTCTGGATGGTAGAACCGGAAATGGCATTCTGCAATATCACGGGAAACATGGATACGGCCGAAGAATTTTTGAAATACATCTTTAAGTATGTTCTCGATACCTGCGCCGATGACATGGATTTTTTTGACAGTAGGATAAGCAAGGGGATTATTGAGAATTTGCAGAATATAATAGACAGTAATTTTGAGAGGGTAGCCTACACCGAGGCCGTTGAACAACTGCTCAAAGCCGGCCAATCCTTTGAGTTCCCGGTAAAATGGGGCATCGATCTGCAGAGCGAGCATGAAAAATTCTTAACGGAAAAAATTTATAATAAACCGGTCATTCTCACCGATTATCCCCGTGAGATAAAGGCCTTTTACATGAAACAGAACGATGACGGGAAAACAGTGCGGGCCATGGATGTTCTGGTGCCGCGTCTCGGTGAAATAATCGGCGGCAGCGAACGTGAGGACAGCTACGATAAACTCGTACAGAGGATCCGTGAAAACGATCTGAATCCCGATGATTATTGGTGGTACCTGGACCTGCGCAGGTTCGGGTCGGTTCCCCACGCGGGATTTGGACTGGGATTTGAACGACTAATACAGTTTGTTACGGGGATGCAGAATATCCGCGATGTAATTCCCTATCCCAGGGCAGTTAATTCCCTTGATTTCTAAGTTTAACGGGAACAACGGAACAGCTGATTCAGGTTCAGCGAATATCCCGTTGTTTTTGCGATAATAATTGACAAAATCTCAAATCCATTATAGCAGTAACCCCTAAGATAATATGCCTTCAGGCAGGAGCTGCGAATGGACCAGGAAACCTTTAACCGGGGACTCATAGATTTTATCAACGAATCGCCCACGGCCTTTCATGCTGTTTCCGCCATGGAAAGCATGCTCAAAGCCGCGGGCTTCAGCGGACTCAATGAATCCGATGCCTGGTCTCTGGATGAGGGAAAAGGGTATTACGTCATCCGGAATGGTTCATCGATTATTACCTTTACCACGGGAAAAAAAGATAAACATCCTACAGGCTTCCGTATGACGGGTGCCCACACCGACAGTCCATGCCTTAAAATAAAACCTGATCCCCTTTTGAAAAACAACGGTTATGTACAACTGGGCGTAGAGGTCTATGGCGGAGCCCTTCTGAATCCCTGGTTTGACCGCGATCTATCTATTGCGGGACGAGTGAGCTTCCTTGACGAAAAAAATACAATCCGTTCATGCCTGGTGGATTTTAAAAGACCCGTTGCCTTTATTTCGAGTCTGGCCATACATTTCGACCGGGAAGCCAATAAGAACCGCTCAATAAATGCCCAGAAAGACCTTCCTCCCATCATAATGAACATGCCTGCAGGGGAATTCTCATTTTCAGAAATTCTATCGTCGGAACTTAAAAATCAGGGACTTTGTGCCGAGGGGATATCCGTCAATGATTTTGAACTTTATCTGTATGACACGCAGAGTTCTTCATTGCTGGGCATGAACAATGAATATATAGCAGGAGGAAGATTGGACAATCTCCTGAGCTGTTATACGGGAATTCAGGCCTTGATATACAGCGATAGGTCCAACCCGTGCATGATGGTCTGCAATGATCATGAAGAGGTGGGAAGCGTTTCTTTTACCGGGGCTCAGGGGACCTTCCTGCGGTCCGTTCTGCAGCGGCTTTCCAGGGACCCGGAAAACTATTACCGGATGCTGAGCAGGTCCATGTTTATATCCATGGATAATGCACATGGAATTCATCCCAATTATGCCGATAAATATGATATAAATCATGGTCCTGTGCTCAACAAGGGGCCGGTAATTAAAATGAATGCCGGCCAGCGGTATGCGTCGGACAGTGAAACGGTTGCCGTGATACGGAGCATTGCATCGGGACTGGCTATACCGCTCCAGACATTTGTGATGAGGAGCGATCTGGCATGCGGAAGCACCATTGGTCCGCTAACATCGGCTGAGGTCGGTTTGAAAACTGTTGATATGGGTGTACCAACCTTTGCCATGCATTCCATTCGTGAAGTAGCGGGTTCAACAGATCCATTTTTACTTTTTTCACTGATTTGCGGATTTAACAGTAGCAGTATAACTATTTAGAGATATACTGGATATACATGCGGAAGACAAGGATAGGGATGTGACCAAATCAAAACACAGGCATGATCTCAATGAGGACAACGGGAAAAACGTCGACAGCATTGAGACCAGTTACAATGAATCGATAGTCCGATACTATCGGCACGTCCTGAGAAAACAGGATGAACAGGTCCTGAAAAAAATACAGAAAATTCCCGATGACTGGGATGAGTATGATAAAACACGTCTTATATCTGACCCGGAAATTTCCGAGGATGAAAAAAAGCGGCTGTCCGATATCAAATCTAAAAAGGCCTGGGAACTGAAATTTGAAAGTCTGAATATATATTACCTGATTACTATTGAAAACACCATGATATCATGCCTCACCCATAAAATTCTCACCGATGATGAAATACATGAAGCGCAGGATTCCGTGAACAGCATCATCACGGAGATCGGCGGAAATATTAAAAATTTCAAACATCTGCTGCTGAGCCTGGCCAAGAGGGCTGTCAGCGATCTTTATTATCTCATGATGACATTCCGTAAGTACTATTACAAACTCAATGTTGTTTTCGATGAAGATTTTCTACGATTTTGCGATGATCTCATCACTTTCTTTGATGAATACAGGGTCATGACCAGGAATATTTCCGGTTTTAAAAAGACCAGAGAATTCCTGTCCAGGTTTTTCCCCGTGAGTGCGAATAAACGGGGATGGAACATCGATGAGACGGCATTGAAGGAGTTCTTCGAAGAGGAAATAAAAGATGAGGCCAGGACTCTCGCTGAATTAAAGAGAACCATATCTGCCGCCTACCTGTATAAGAAGAAGCAGAAAAAAGATTATGAATTTATAAAATATTATTATAATGAGCGAGACGGGAAACTATTCAGGTATAATTTTGTTGTGAATTCCCTTTCTCAGAAATTGATAGACCAGAAGATCTCAGCCGATGTCTTCGAAGGATTTAAAAAGATCAGGGAAAATTTCATAAACCTGGTAAGGAATTTTGAAAACCGTGGCCTCCAGGGATTCGGTTCTCCCGATCTTTCTTATGGACAGCTGGTTGAGTTTATTTTTAAAGGGAGCCTGGTTCTCGAGTATTATTATCTTCGTACGCTACAGCATGACGAACTTCAGAAATTCCGAAACGATGTGCTTCATTACGTGGAGGAGGAATATAATCAACTCAATCCCGATGCCGGGCGTTTTCGTTAATACGGCAACAGGGGACCATTTCAGGCTTTTCTTCTATCAGCGACGCGCCTGTCGTTGACTTCACAGGCAAATACATTCCGGCAGTATAGAAGTCGCTGTTTTAATCTTCTGTCACCTGTTTTCCGCCGGTCTTCAGTGCGGCGTTCTATATGGCTTTTATTGAAAATCAAACCATGGTCATAGCGTGTAGAAGTATTGTCAGTTCGTACCAGTACAAACCTAATAAATTTGGAAATATTGCTGAATATTTTGTAGAATATAATGGTTGCCAGAGCTATTACCGAATAGAGGATGATATATTCAATTGTTGTCAATC